>CAIRNR010000006.1 GCA_903879985.1 uncultured candidate division WWE3 bacterium | reverse complement strand
TCCTTGCCTCAAATTCAGGCAGCAATGCTAGCAAAAAAAGAAATAATATTTGACTCAGCAGCACCTGCAGCCGATTTACCATTAAAGGTAGAAGGTCCACTTATGTCAGCTTCTCAAATACAATTTAATCGTAGTTTAATACTTGGAAACTACGACTATCCTGCAGTAACTGTTGAGTACAACCCAATATATTTGACATATCTAACTAATATTATGCCAACTAAAACCACAGGGATTAATCATTTTGATATCCAGTGGGATTATGGCTATTGATAAACCTATTATGATTAAATATACTTTATACATGCCCTCTAAATTTAATAACCAAAAAGGCCAGGTATTATTGTTCGTTGTTGTCGCTGTAACCATTGCTTTATCTGTTGGTGTTGCTGTTTCCTCAAGATCCTTATTTATGTCTTCACGAACTTCTCGTACTGATACGTCCTCAAGAGTTATTGCCGCGGCTGAGGGTGGTATTGAAGCTGCGTTGGTTCAGGATGAAAATGTTCTAAGTACTTATGCAGCTAAGTTAAGTAATACTTATTGCGGGTCAGCTGGTATGACTTTAATAAATGGTGGCACTGACGATAAAAAATGTTTACTAACTTTTCCTTCCGGTTCCGATCCTATTAAGTCTCAAGCTATAGTTGACGTTACAGAATTTAGTACAAACGGTGTTCCCGGCCAACAGCCAAACTATTGGTTTGAATTAAACCCTGGTGATGTAAAGGAAGTACGGCTAAGTGGAGGCACCGGCACTGTCCAGTTATGTTGGGATAATGTTAACACCGCAATTTATTACATTTCTTATACTTCTTCTGGTAAAACAGCCCGCGGAGGTTTAATCGCTGGCGGTTTTACAAATACCGCAGATACTTCAGGCTTTACCGCTGGAGGTACATCTAGTGCCAATGGTTATGCTTATTGCAAAACAGTGGCTATGGTTACTGGTGGTGTTGTGGGCTTAAGAATCAAGCCTTTATATGAGCCTGCAAAAATTGCAGTATTCTCGCCTACATTACCCCTACAAGGTTACCAAATAATTTCTCGTGGAGAACTAACTCAAGAAGGTCAAGCAAAAACTACAAAGACAATTACAGTTTACAGATCATATTCCTACCTACCTTCCAGCTTTGATTACGCAATATATTCAAATGGCGCACTTTAGGTAGTTTTAGCTTATTGACACCCCTCTTGTTACAAATCATACTTAACTAATGCAGCATATAAATTTCTGCCCTAGTATGTTGTCGCGCTTTATAAACATACACACATCTTGGATGGGGGTGATTAGAGAATGACGACTAAAAAATCTATTATTTCATCCAATTCAGGTTTCACACTTATCGAACTTTTGGTGGTTATCGTTATCATCGGTATTTTGTCAGGAGTTTTGATTGCAGTTATGAATCCAGTTCAACAACAATTACGTGCTAAACAAGCAGTTTTACGCGGAAATGTTGATAAAATCTGTATGGCAATGCAAGCTTGCGCAGTGTCAAAAGCCACAACAGCCTCTAGCTGTATCACTGCACAGGCAGTAGGTGTTGGTGATGGCACAGCAGCCGCAAAGTATCCTGACGGTATACCTGCAAGTGCCGCTTACAAGATTACGTATGGTGGTGTCCCAGGAACTACCATGTTAGAAACTACAGGGACATTGGGAACTTGCATATTTGCTTGTGATTACGATGTATCTACAGGAGTTGCTAAGGCAACCTACGCAACAGTACCAGCTAACTGCTTAATTGAGTAATCTTGCTATCTGATTTTGGGCCCTGCCCCATTTGGAGGGCCCTCGGTTTAAATTTTAAAATGCACGAAACTAAAAAAAACGAACAAGGTTTTACACTTATCGAAATAATGATGTCTATTGTTATCATTGGAATTTTATCCGGAATTGTTGTTTCGATAATTAATCCAAAAAGACAGCAAGATATTGCTACTGATGCTGTTAACAAAACATATGTTGAAAAACTTGTTCAGGCAATTGGTGCGGCGTGTGCCGGTGAAGGTACGTGTCCTGCCACTGCAGATCCTGGAGTTTCTACCAGTACATTGCGTAGAATTTATTTGAGTCAAACCCCACCCTCTTTTAATACTGGTACAGGAATTTACTATATTGCTAGTGGCAACACTTATTCTATTTATATGGCATGGGCTTCAAATACGGCAAGGTATTGGAAATATGACACTACGTGGGATTCAATTAAGGAATGTGGCGCAGCAGGTATAGGTACCATAGGCACGTGCGCTCCCTAAGTTTATAAATATGAAAACAAACAAAGGATTCACCTTAATAGAACTTTTAATAGTTATTACTGTTTTAGGCATATTAAGTGGTGTCTTGCTAAATTTAATAAATGTTCCGGGAATTCAGGCTAAAGCACGTGATTCTCAACGACAAGCTGATTTATCAAAAGTTCAAACTGCGTTAGAGTTATATTTTGCCGAGCATCGTGTTTATCCTATACATGTAGCAAACACGGTGACAGTATTGACGGCTGACTTAATACCTACCTACATCTCCGTGATTCCTGTTGATCCTACAGGGTTAACCGGTTTCAGCTTGTGCGTTACTAACCCAACAGGTTACACATATCGCTCTGATGGCGTTAACTATGTATTAACCGCGTCTATGGAAGTTGTGAGGCTGAGTTTAACAGATTCACATCTATGTTCCAATGTCCCGAATTGCTCTATACCTGCACTTGCGTGTTCTTGTAACGATCCACGATGCTATGCTGTTCAAAATCCTAGATAACAGTTTTCTTGTTTGTGTTATATTTTATATATGCTTCTGCCCTACTCTATTAAAAAGAATTCAGCTTTTACATTAGTAGAGGTATTGATTACTGTAGGTATCATGATACTTATATCTGGAGCTTTAATTCCCAGTTTTAGTAGCTACATAAAAAATCAAAACTTAGTTCAAGCACAAGAATATGTTAAAAGTGATTTAAGAAGTGTTCAAAATAAAGCTTTAACGGGTGTTGGTGCAAGTATGGCAACGTATTCTGGTTATTGGGGAGTTAAGTTTGTTGGCGGTTCTTCCACATATTATTATTTCATTACAAGTACTAATCCACCAACATGTCCTCTTGTTGTGCCACCGCTAGGCACGCAAGGTTCTGGGACAATACCTGCAGGAGTTACTCCGGTTGCCACAACTTGTGTTTTCTTTAGCTTTGCCTATGGCGGCTTTTATGCAGGTTCTGGTGCAAAACCAGCCGATATTGAAATTAAATTGGGTACAGCGGCGGGTTCTAAATCTGTTTTTATAAATGGCGCAGGTTTAATTTATTCAAACTAATATGAAAAAACAAACTATTTATAATTTAAAAAATCAAAAAGGAATCGGTTTAGTAGAAGTAATCATTTCCCTAGGTGTTGCTATAGTAGTTATTACTTCGTTGGTTTCTTTGGCGTTGTTTACTGTTAGAACGTCCACGCAAAGTTCTTTGCAATTGGAATCCACAAATTATGCTAATCGAGAAATGGAACTTGTACGTGCTTATAGAGATAAACTTGTGGCATCCGATCCTTCTTCGGCGTGGTCTGGATTTACAGGTGTTGTTGGCAATTGTACGTTACTTAATCCTTGTTCTATGAACAGTGATGGTTCTCAAGTATTAACAGGATTATCCATAATCCCTGCGACTGTTACATCGCCTACGCCATTACAGCGCGGTTTCACGGCAATTGTTGGCCCTACAGGAAATACTGTTAGTATAGCGGTTACTATTTCTTGGACTTTGGGAGGTCAAAATAAATCAACATCGGTTTATACTATTTTATCTAATTGGCAGACAAAACAATAAATGAGTCAAAAGAAAAAAAATGGATTTACATTAATAGAATTGGTGCTAGTTATTGGTCTTACTGCCTTAGCTGTGGGAATAACCAGTGATACGCTTTTATCAATAGTACGTAGCTATGGAAAAGCGCAAGTAAAAAGTGAATTGGAACAGCAAGCAAATTTTATTTCTTTAAAAATCGGAAAAGAATTGATTGGTGCCAGAAATGTTACTGCAACAGGCACAACCTTAACATTTACAGATACGTACGGAAACGTAGAGACATACTCTTTGGTTGCCCCAGGTATATTAAAAAAGACAACAGTGGCAGCGGGTGTTACCTTTGATTTAACATATAACACTCCACCGGGAGGAGTTGTAGTTTCCTGTCCTACAGGAAGTTGTTTTACAGTTTCAAATACTACTCCGGTTATTGCGGATATGAATTTAAGATTCACCCCTGCGAGCGCAAATGGTGGTTCTTATTCAGGTACTTTTGATTTGGTTAAGACTTTTGTTATAAGAAGTTCGTATTAGTTGGAACGCCGGCAGCTTCACCTCTGCTACCAATTCCTGCTTGTTGTAAATTTAAGTACGTAATTGTGACGCCAACCGCTATCGCGTTGGCTACCATTTCTCAACTTATTGTAACGCTTCGCTACCAATCATAAATTATTGTAGTTTTTTGCAGAGAAATGTATTATATTCATATGCCCATTGTTGGATTAAATCTTGGTAAATCTAGTTTTCGCGCAGTAGAACTCGAATCAAAAAAGGGTGGACTTGTTTTAAACAATTTTGGAATTTTCGAAAGCCCCGCATTAAACTTAGAATCCACTGACGAACACGATCTCGATAAATTTTCTGCAGCTATCGCCGACTTTTATAACGAAGTTGGTTTTTCCACACCAGAAGTTGTTTTAGGTCTTGATGAAGTTCATGTTTTTATGCGAATCATTAAAATGCCAAACATGAATGACAAAGAGTTAGCCAGTGCTTTAAAATATGAAGCTGAACAATACGTTCCCCTACCAATGGATCAAGTTAATTTATCATGGCGTCGCTTGGAACCCGATTTCACTGAAAAAGATAAAATAAATATTCAAATTGTTGCATCCAGAAAAGATATTTTAGAAAAATATGTAACCTTGGCACGTCGCGCTAAATTAGTTCCAAAAGCAATAGAGCCAGAAACAATTGCACTTGGTCGAATACTCGGTGACACTTCGGGAGCACCACTTGGCACAATGATTTTAGACATTGGCTTTTCAGGCTCACTTATTGTTGTTTCCTATGGAGGCGCTGTTAGATTCACGCGAGCAATTCCTATTGGCGGTGATGTACTTACAAGAACCATTCAACAACAGTTAAGTTTGGATTTGCCACAAGCTGAAGAGTATAAAAAGGTATATGGTATGGATCCTGCTCAAGCTGATGGTCGTGTTTACGATGTTATAAAGCCTGTAATCGACAGTTTAATCTTAGAAGTAAAACGCGCAGATGTATTCTTCACAAAGCATAATTCATTTGCTAGTATTAAAAGGTTAGTAGTAACAGGTGGAGCTGCCCTAATGCCTAATCTAATTTCTTATATTGCACAAAATGTTGAAGCTGAAGTGCAGCTTGCCAACCCATTAAGTTCCTTGGAGATATCTTCCAAAATTTCTAAACATACCGATTTACTTTTTGAGCAAGCGCCTAAATATTCGGCGGCGATTGGACTTGCTATGAGAGGAATTCAATAAATATGGATATTCCACTCGATATTAATTTAATTCCACAGGCAGAAGTTCAAAAACAAGAAGAAGTTCGTGTTACTAAGTTCAGTACAATAATCACGATATTCATTTTGTTTGTTACTGTTGGTGTCACAGGTTATTTTTTGTATACATTCTCGCAACTTGATACTCAAAACAAAGGATTGTCTGAGCAAGTTACAAATTTGTACGCAAAAATTAACTCTCAGGCCAAAGTTGAAATAAATGCGCGAAACCTCGATAAAAAATATAACTCGTTAACTTCTATAATGGATAGTCGTTCCTACTATTCAATGCTTTTAACCGAGACCAAAGCTCGTAAACCGGACAATCTGGAAATTCAAGGTATGGATGTTAAAGGTGGAATGGCTACTGTTACGGGAAAAGCTGATACATACATAGCAATTTCTTCTTTTATAAATAATTTATTGGATAAAAAATTTACAACCGGCAATCCTAAATTGCAAAATCTTTTCACATCTGTTGCTCTTAATTCTGTAGAACTTGCTTCTGAAGACGGTAGAGTTAAGTTCTTAATTGTAGTAAATTTTGACACCACACTACTTAGACCATGATTAATAAAGAACTAACTAATGAAGTAAGTCTTCAAATAAAAAAAACTTTGGTAAATTTTGTTGCGCCACTTATTGCTTTGGGTATTACATTGGCTTTAGGGGCTTTGGTTATTTATCCTTTAATCAACAAAATTGCCGCTACTAAAATACAAATAGCTGATAACGAAAGTAAAATTACAAACTTACAAAGTAAAGTAGCTATTATAAACAAACTTCAAGACTACAATTCCGTTGTGACCGAGGACATAGGTTTGGTAGATACTTTGTTGGAAACCAGTGCTAGTGTTCCAAGAGTGTTGGATGAAACTCAAAAGATTGCAGTAGAGTCTGGTATAACAATTGATACCTTAAGTTTCAGTGATGCCGGAAAAGCTCCAGTTGGTACTCCTGATCCAAATGCTGCTCCTGTTGCGGAGGTACCTTACAATATTGTAAATGTTACTTTTGGTGGTGCTGCTGATTACGATAAAATAATTACCTTTTTACAAAATTCCGAAAATGCTGCGAGAATAATAAATGTTGGTAGTTTTAGATTTGCTGTTGGCACTAATACTAGTGTTGACTCTAGCAAAGTTGATGTCCTTGACGCCACATTCTCGCTTGAATCACCTTACCTAACTACCCAACCGGTTGCGGCTGTTGATGTACCTATAACTTTGGATATTACCAACGCAAAGTTTGTAGCTTTTATGAACAAGCTTAAAGGGTTTAAATATTATGAGTTTTCGCCAAATTCAACTTTTATAACTGATGTTGCCCAGCAAAGTAGCGGATCAATTGTACCTGCTGCGCAATAAATCCATTTAAATGGTTGAGTTAGTTTAAAGTTGTTTGGAATTTTCTTTTTGCCACTTTTCTATTTCTTTGTGATTCCCGCTTAACAAAACTTGGGGCACCTTTTTGCCCATAAATTCTTCTGGTCTTGTATATTGTGGATATTCCAAACTATTTTCGTGTTCTCCGGAAAAAGATTCTATTTTTATTGCATTTTCTTTGTCGAGAACTCCAGGTAAAAGGCGCGTAATACTTTCCATGATGACCAACGAGGCAAGTTCACCTCCTGAGATAACATAATCCCCTATTGAAATCACATCCGTTGCGTATTCTTCTACACGGGCATCAATACCTTCGTAGCGGCCGTTAATAAAAGTTATTTGTTCACATTTACTAAGTTCTTCGGCTTTACGTTGCGTAAACTTTTCACCACGTGGCGAAAGTACCACTACGCGTTGTTTTGTTTTGTCGATTTGCCCTATTTGATTAATTTCGGCTAAAGCTTTGTAAATTGGTTCAATCATTAAGATCATGCCAATGCCGCCGCTAAATGGACGATCATCTACTGTTCCTCTTTTGTCGTTAGCGTAGTCTCTAAGTTGAATGAGATTACAATTGATTAAACCTTTTTCTACCGCGCGTTTAAATGGCAAATTATTTATATGTTCGGTAAATAGTTGAGGGAAAAGTGTTATTACGTTAAATGTAAGCATGATCTGACTTTCGTAGTTACTCAGTCACTGTTTCGTCTTGAACTTCTACCTGTTCTTCGCGATTTGGTCTTTCGCCAGTTTCCTCAAGATCAACTCTTATGCGGACGTTATCTTTAATAGCTTTAGCTCTGGTTAAGTTTCTAAGACTTCTTATTGTGTGACCTTCTTTACCAATTACAATTCCCATATCTTCTTGTGCAACTTTTATTAAGTAATTGAAATTTGGACCATCTTTGGTTTCGGTTACAACAACATCTTCAGGTTTTGTAACGATTTGTTTGATTAAATATTCTATAAATTCTTTCATATGCGGTTATTCACAGCCCTATTATTCGGCTGGGGTTTCAGTTGCAGCTTTTTCGGCTTCGGCGGCAGCGGCGGCTTTTGCAGCGGTAGCAGCTTCTTTAGCTTCTTGCGCGGCCTTTTCAGCAGCAGCTTTTTCAGCCTTTGGGTTATATTTCTTATATTTGTATTTGCCGTCTAACAAGACTGTTACAGCATTACTAACCAAGGCACCTTTGCTGATCCATGACTGGTACTTTTCCTTGTCATAATCAAACTGAACTGGTGTCATTGATGGATTGTAAAAGCCCAATACCTCCAAAAAGCGGCCATTTCGTTTATCACGAGTGTTAGCCACTACCATACGGTAGGAAGGTAAATTTTTTCGGCCTGTTAAAGCTAATCTAATAGTTACTGACATAGCGGATAAGATAATAACAGATTGAGGTTTTGTTGTCTATACTGGGCGCTAAACTTCTGGTTTATCGGTGGAGTTGATATTCTTCAAAGCATCCTCGGCGGCTTGTTGTTCGCCCTTTTGTTTGCTTTTGCCTTCACCTACGCCCCATTGGTCTTTGCCCAAGAACACGCCAACCTTAAACATTTTTTCGTGATCCGGTCCCCACGATTCCAAAACTTGATACACCGGTGTAGTGTTTAACTTTTCTTGTGCAACCTCTTGAAAGCGGGATTTTGCGTCTTTGTAAGCTTCGTTCTCAACAACGTCGTCTATTTTATATAACAATTCTCTGGCTACAAACTCCCTACAAAAATCTATTCCTTTTTCCGTGTACAAGGCGCCTAAAACGGCCTCGAATGTGTTAGCCAATATATATTCTCTTTCACGACCGCCTGTAGCTTCCTCACCATTTGATAATAAAAGCATTTCGCCATAGCCAAGTCTTCGGGCTTCGGCGCCAATGGATGTGGTGCACACAAGTGAAGATCTGTAGTTGGTTAAATCACCTTCAGGAGACTTAGGATATTTTTTAAATAAAAAGTCTGAGGATAGCAATTGTAAAACGGCATCACCTAAAAACTCTAGGCGTTCGTTAGATGGATTAGTGTAGTCTTGGTGCTCGTTTAAGTAAGATCTGTGTGTAAAAGAAGTTTTAAATAAATTCTCGTCGGTAAGTTCTGTTTTTAGTATTTCTTGGACTTTAGCGAAATCAAATCCCATAAGCATATTGTATCAGTTCAAAGCCACCTTAAGGAAGATAAATTTGAAACGACACACCTTTAAAAATTGCCAACTACGTTTTTCAGTTACTCGATTTGCTCAGAAATTAACTCAACCAAGTCCTGAACAGTTTCGATATTTCCCTGTTCTTCAACCAAATCGACTTGATAAATTTCTTCTAACTCTGCCAAGATCTCTGAAAGCTCTGTTTCTCCAATGTTCAAATCATCTTCAAAATAAGAAGTATCCTGAACATCTTTAGCTTCATGTCCTGTTTTTTCTTGTATAACCTTTTTAATTTGTGTTAAATATTCATTCATCTTTTTTTTCTTCTACTATTTCAGCTTCTGCCGGAGTTGCGTGTTTTTCAACCACAGTTCCTAAGACGCCGTTAACAAATTTATGCGATGTATCGTTGCCAAATTCCTTAGACAACTCAACAGCTTCGTCAATTGCTACTTTAATTGGGGTCTTTTTTCCAAAGACAACCTCAAAAACAGCAATGCGGAGTATCACTAAATCAACTTTTGCGATTTTGTCAATAGGCCACTCCGGAGCACTATCGGCGATTATGTTGTCAATATCAACTAAATGGGTCTTTACGCCACCTACTATATATTCGACTAAATCTCTGTCGAACTCTACATCTTCAGTTTCCAATGTATCTTTGGATAAAAGTAAACACTCATCGTTTGTAGGCTCAGTGAAAAGCCAGCAAAAAATTGAGGATAGAGCCAGTTTTCTGGAAGTATGTCGTGGATCTGCTTTTGATCGCATTGTTATATGATACTTACTTTTAATTAAAGCTCAATATACTCGTCAACATGAGGGCGTTTATATCCTTTTCCGTCCTTGGTTTTTTGAACCTGTACAGGTTCTCGAGTGTAATGGGCGTTACGCTTTTGTCTGGTTCTTGATAATGAATGTCTTCTTTTTGGTACTGCCATACCGTAGCACTATAGTGGTTTTGGGGGTGGTTTGTCAAGGTAGCATCTTGGTTTGGGTTTTTAGTGTGGTTTTGGTTGTTTTCCCCGTGGTTTTGGCCCGAGTTGACGAAAGAACACCTATAGTGTTAGTATGCTAGCTACGTTTCAGATATTATTGTCGCGCTATTAGTGTACGTTATAACCAAATAGTGAAGGAGTGGTAAGAGATGGCGAAATTAGCGTCAGTTTCTATATATAAGGGTGTTTCCATGACGATGGATGATGCCAAGAAATTAGGATTTTCTTTTTACAGGCATTGTGATGCTGAACTCACGTATGAAGTTTTGCTGAATGGTCGCGTCGTTGATAACCAGCGCGTGGATCCGGGGACTACGACTATCGAGGTGAGCTTACTTGAAGTCATGGAGATTAATGGCAAGAAAGATGTCAGCACGATCAGGGTGACCGATATCACGTTCGAGCCTTGCCGGTAAGCTGCAAATTATTGCAATCTGAAACGCTATGTGAAAAGCCTTATGTCTCGCGAGCATTCGGCTACTAAAAATGGGTATCTCTGTTATTTATAACACTGGTACCCATAAGTTTTTCTTGGGGTTATAACTTCAAAAAACTCAAAACACTACCACCAAACTTTCGTTCATCTACAAGCTTAAAACCACTGTCCCCTAGCAATGTTGTAACATCTAAAGCTGGACCATGGAAAAAGGCTACGACGGCGTTATCGTTTAAAATGTTTGGTAAGTTCTTTAGTAAGTGAATTTGAGCGGTATCCTCATAGAATGGATCCATAAAAACTATGTCGTAGTTGTTTTCCGGGCTTGCAACGTACTTTCCTGAGTCCTTTAAAAATACTCCTGCTTTGTCTTCAAAACCGCAGTTTCGTAGGTTGTCGTTTATAACTTCAATACTTTCCCAGTTTCCGTCAACAAAATCACACCAGGTGGCACCACGGCTAAGGGCTTCTAAGCCAAGGTTGCCGCTACCTGCAAACAAGTCTAGGCACACGGCACCTTCAACTCTTTTGTCTAAAATAGAAAACAAAGCTGATTTGGCAACTTCTTGTACTGCTCTAAAACCCTCGATTCCCGGGGCTCTTAAGCGTTTGTTCTTAGCTATTCCTGTTGTAATACGCAATTGCTTTTGCGTTTGTGGTGTAGTCATCAGTTGTTAGATATATACTTTCCGACGCGCCTAGTCAATGTTGAATCCAGCAATGGATATTTGTCCAATTGCGTGTAATACTTTTGAGCTTCCAACTTTGCCTCCTCTAATAGTTCAAGGTCGTCCAAACTGGCGATTCTAAAACGTTTATCTCCGTGTTGCATGATTCCAAACACATCTCCCTGTCCCCTAAGTTTCATATCCATTTCCGCGAGTTCCAAGCCGTTATCAATTTCTTCCAGATACTTCAAGCGCTGATACGAGCTTTGCGCGTTATTGCTCATGTAGGCAAAGCAAAAACCCTCTTTGTCTCCTCTACCAACACGTCCTCGTAATTGATGCAGACTCGCTAGCCCGTATCGCTCAGCGCTTTCAATCACTATAACAGTTGCATCTGGAACGTCGATACCTACCTCTATAACCGGAGTAGAGACCAAAACCTTGACTAAACCTTTGCGGAATTTTTCAATAACTTCCTGCTTTTCTGCTGGTTTCATACGTCCGTGTAATAGGCCAACTTCTAAATCTTTAAATACGCCATTTCGTAATTTTTCAAACTCGGCTTGGGCTCCTTTAACGTTTTCTAAACTAATGCTTTCGGATTCATCTATTAATGGACACACTATAAAGGTTGGTTCGTTTCTGTCACGAATCCATTGATAGGCTTTTTCTCGGGAGCTTTCAGGAATTATTTTCGTTGTGATTTTTCTATGGGCATTAGGATGTGTTTTAAGTACCGATATAGAAAGATCTCCGTACAAAGTTAAAGCTAAAGTTCGTGGAATTGGTGTTGCCGTCATAGTCAGCAAATGTGGCGTGGCTTTTGTTTTAGCGTCTGTTGCCATTTCCACGATTTTCCCACGTTGTTCAACACCAAAGCGATGTTGTTCATCAATAATAATTAAACCAACTTTTTCGTATTGTTGTTCTCCGAACAAAATGGCGTGAGTTCCAATAATTATGTCGGCATTACTATCAAAGGTTTTCGAGGTTGCTGATGTTTTTAAGGCAATACTTACCTTTTCTTTTGGTAGCAATTTTTGGAAAGTTTCAAAATGTTGGTTAGCCAATATTTCCGTTGGTGCCATGTACAATACCTTGTACCCGTTTAAAACAGCCAAATATGAAGCTATCACGGCCACAATTGTTTTTCCGGTTCCTACATCACCTTCTAGCAATCGATTCATAGGATGAGGTTGTAGCAAGTCCTGAATGACTTCTTGTACTGACGTTTTTTGTGAATCAGTTAGTTCAAACGCCAAGCTATCGATAAACGTTTTTATTTCGGCTTCAAAAGGTATCATCTGATTACTTTTTAGCTGCAGTTTCCATGCATGCTTTCGCTTTTCTACGTTTAGTAGTTCCAGAAACAGTTCCTCAAATTCAAAACGTCGGTGCGCGTGGGTTGCTTCGGTAATGTTGTCGGGAAAATGAATTTGGTTAAAACACCAATCAATTTCTTTTAATTTTTTTTCTTTTAAAAGCATTTCCGGCAAAAATTCCTTTAAATCTGTTTCGTGATGTAAGACGTCGTAATTTCTACTGCGCAAAAATTTGGAGCTAACGCCTGCCGTTTCAGGATAAATAGAAACCAAACGACCTGTATTCAAACTGTTATCACTCTTTTCTTCCAGTTCAGGTGCGGTAAAACTTAATTTACGATCAAAAGTTCCAACCTTGCCACTAATCATGTAAGTTTGCCCGGTTTTTAACATGCTTTTTATATAATGTTGATTAAACCAAACTATTTCGATTTCTCCGGTGTAATCAAATGCTTTTGCCCGCGTTAGTTTCTTGCCGTTTCGTGTAAAGATATTTGTAACCGGTCCCATAACTGCTTCAACAGTAACTACCTCACCTTCAACTAAATCGCCTATTTTTTTAATCTGGCTAAAATCGTCGTATCTAAAAGGAAAATGGTACAAAAGATCTTCAATAGTAAAGATTTCCAGATTTTGTAAAAGCACTTTATATTTTGGTCCTATTTTTGGTAAAGAGCCTATAGATGCGTCGAGTGAAAACATGCTACTATTTTACCAGTAAACCAAAATCTTAGATGAAGGAGGAGAAAATGATTGAATTTTATTCGCGCGAAGCCGCTGAAAAGGCAATTATCGCCTTCAACTACAACCGGTCCGCCGCCGATACCGTACTTTCCTGGAGAACAGACATTTGCCAAATCGATGCTCATTTCTACGTTGAAAACGCTAACAACGCGGTGATGGATGTCTTTTGGATTTTTTGTGTCATTTTTCGCTTAGGAAAAGTTGTATACGAAATCCCCGTGCAACTTTCGTCAATGGTAATGGCATAAGGACATCATGACCTACTTGGAACTTTTTACCTAAGCCCCAGACCAAACACCTGGGGCTTAACTCTTTTTAAAACCATGCTATTATTTCCTTAATTGATATAAACCGTGTACGAATAGATGAAGGAGGAGAAAATGGTTGAGTTTAGTTCACTACAAGAGGCTGAAGATGCCATTTTGGCATACAACAACAATCGGAGAGTTACCAACCCCATATTAAGGAACCAGAATATTTACCGGGCTTGTGGCGTGTATTTTGTATATTCTATAAACGTCGCAGTTCAGGCCGACTTCAGGACGTTTTGCCATGTTTATCGCTTGGGCAAGATCGTCAGCGGCCAGGTTGTTCAAGTTCCGGCTTATGCCTGAAAAGAAGTAAGGAGAAGTGATGCAACTTTTTGTAAAGACCGAAGAGACCGCTCTTGGTGTAGCTGGTGTGGTGCGCAATATGTACCCGGGTTCGCTTGTGGAAGTAAAGCAGGATAGCTCTCAAGAAGGTTTTTCGTTCGTGGTAGAAATTCCTGAGAAACTTAAGAACTATGTATGCATAATACTTTCTGTATCCTGGGCTGTTTTGAACACCAACTTTGAGTACCGGATGGAAGATAATGACGGGGGATGTTAATCAAAAAGCCTCAGACTAAACAACTGAGGCTTTTATCTTAAAATATAAGGTAATACCGAAGTCGCGATTAACGCTAATGAACTAACAATAATTAGCGTTTTGTACAAAAATTCGCGCTTGGTTATTTTTTTCCAGATTTTTCTTAATGTTCTTTTAAGTTCGATCATACAACCTTAAAATACTTTCTTTTTCCAAATTTTACAATTGTTCCTGTTTTAAAAGTTATTTCTGCAAAAGGATTGGCTTCCTTTTTTCCATCTACCTCTACCCCACCCTGCTCTATCAAGCGTTTAATGTTGCTTGCAGATTCCGTATCTCCAAGGGCACGCTTTAAAGCTTCAACTAATTGCATATTTCCGGTTAAGTTAACTTCTGTTGCGCCATCAAGATCTGCTGTTTTATTCTGAACAACTGCTTCAAAATGTTTTTCACCTTTTTCGGCATCAGCTTGGCCACGTAACATTTTTACAAGTTCATATGCCAAAATCTTTTTAAACTTCATTGGGTTTTCACCTGATTTCATTTGAGCTTCGGCGTCTGCAATATTTTCCATTGGAATGTCCGTTAACAATTTCATCGCGCGTAAAATTAAGTTATCCGGGTACGACATGGCTTTGCCGTAAATATCTTCGGATGTATCACCCAAATTAATCCCGTTACCCTTTGTTTTACTCATGATCAATCCGTCAGGTGCTTCCATGATTTCATTTGTTCTCACAAACTTTTCTTTGTTGTTGTATTTTTTCACAAGCTCTCGTCCCATTAACATATTAAATGTTTGGTCTGTTCCGCCAATCTCTAAATCAACATCCATGGCGACACTATCATAACCTTGCATCAACGGGTATATAAATTCCTGCAATCTAATTGGATCGTTTTCGGCAAGTCGGCGTTGAAACATATCGCGCTCAACCATTTGTTGAACTGTGGCATTAGACATTAAGTGAATTAAGTCGTGAAGTGTGAGTTTCGATAGCCATTCAAAGTTATGTTTAAATTGAACCGGGTTTTCGCCTTCAAAGTTAATTATTTGTGACGCCTGTGTTTTCCAACCTTCTTCATTCTTGTGAATAGCTTCATCAGACATTATCTCGCGACGTTTATCGGGATCACCCACTTTTGATGTGTAGTCACCAACTAAAAATATAACTTCGTGACCGAGTTCCTGAAGGATTCTCAAAGCTCGGATTCCCATAGCATGTCCCATATGTAAAAAAGGACCAGTTGGATCAAAACCTTGATATGCTCGGATTCTTTCGCCTGACATTAATTTTTTTCGTAAAGCTTCTTTTGTTGGATAAACAGTATCAACACCACGGGTGAGAAATTTTTCAATTAGTTCCGGATCTGTTCTGACTTTTGATGTTGGTGTAGACATGACAATAGTATATCAGAACGGTGAATGATTTTGGATAAAAAGACCCGCCTTGTTTTAAAAAGCGGGTGGTTATTTTAGGAACCTATTTTTCACATAAATTCCTAGATACCGTGTACATGATAGTGTGCTCTCCATTTTCTCCGGTTACAGGTGTTGGTCCTTTTATTACGCGGACAAAACAGCCAGTGTTACCTAAACGGACAATTTGGTTCCTTCTTAACTGGAAACCTGTGAATATTAATTCGGTTCCCCTACTCCCAAACGAAAAACTCTTAAGCGTCGTTGCTTTTCGCATAGTACCCTCTCTTACAACTGATATTGTGTTACCAATATTTTAGTCTAATACAACAAAAAAATCCGCCTTTTAATTTTGTTAAAAGACGGATTAGTTCACTACAATGATGTCAATTTTACGCGCTGTTGGCGGTTGCCAGGATATGCTCGCCGATTTCGTTTGCGTGGCCTTTGAAGCATTTTGCAAGTTTCAACAATGCTTCCGGAGTTAATTCCCAACGGCCTTTATGATTCTTAATCATAACAACCTTTGTGCATCCGCAGGGGTTGTTTCCAACGGTTGGCTTTTTGCCTTCAATGGTAACTTCAGCTTTATTGCCAACATTACCCACCGATCGTGCAGGCACCCCGGTAATATCGAACAGGATTTTTTGTGACGTTCGATTTTTCTCGGTGATGCTTGTAGATTTCGTGCCTAATACAACAGCATCTAACATAACACTCTCCTTTTACTAGAATGAATTGTCCCTGCATTGTATTACTATGGGAAGTGACCGTCAACAAGCCCTTTACCGCATTGGCGCACCACTCTTGTAAATGATAAAATCTAAGGACTATGCCAAAAGTTTCAGGCGGATTTTTTAGTCGCAGAAGATTAAAGTTTTTAAACAATCTCGGGCTAGACACACATATAGGAACCATTAAAAAAAATGCCGATAGCGTTTCCAGACGTTCGTTTAAGCATTTAGGTACAACTAAACTTAGAATACTCACTTATCTATCAACATTTGTTTTCTCGGTAATGGTCATAGGTTTGGTGGGTGTAATTTTTGTTTTTGCTTATTTTTCGCGCGACTTGCCTAATCCAAACACTTTGCTCGAAAGAAGCTTAGAGCTCTCAACACGTTTTTACGATCGAAACGACAACTTAATTTACGAAGTTTATGGCGACAAAAACAGAACGCTTGTAACCATGCAATCAATTCCTACTGATATGCAACACGCTACTTTAGCGACTGAGGACGCATCTTTTTATACACACCAAGGCTATTCTATAGTTGGTATGGCTCGTGCGGCCAAAAACATTTTCTTTGGTGGAAGTTTGCAAAGTGGTTCTACCTTAACTCAGCAGGTTATTAAAAATACTCTCCTATCTCAAGAACAAACTGTCACCAGAAAAATAAAAGAACTTATTTTGTCTTTGCAGTTGGAAAGTCGCTATAGTAAAGATCAGATTTTACAAATGTACTTAAACGAAACGCCATATGGTGGCCAGAACTACGGAGTTTACTCTGCCGCTAAAGCTTACTTTAACAAAGTTCCTGCAGATTTAACTTTAGCCGAAGCTGCTTACCTAGCGGGCTTACCCCAAAGTCCAAGTTATTATTCTCAGTTTGGTAGTAATCCCGAAGCTGGTTTAGCCAGAAAAGATTACGTTTTGTATTTAATGCATGATCACGGATGGCTTGGTCCCGATGGAAAGCGTTTTTTCATAAGTGATGATGCTTATAACAAAGCCAAAGAAGAAAAATTAAATTTCCAAACTGAACGTGTTCCTTTAGCGGCACCTCATTTTATTTATTACGCAAAACAATATGCAGCCGACTTACTTGGATCTGATGTTGTTGAAAAAGGCGGACTTAAAATTAAAACGACTCTAGATATGACTGCACAGAATTTGGCGCAAGACACGATAACCAACGAATTAACTAAATCTTCTCAAAGCTTAAACATTTGGAATGCTTCCATGGTTGTTATCAATCCTCAAAACGGTGAAATATTAGCGATGGTTGGTTCTAAAGGCTACAATCTTGATCCTCAACCTGCAGGATGTGTTTCGGGAACAACTGGCGATAACAGTTGTACGTTTGATCCGTACGTTAATGTTGCGATATCAAAACGACAGCCGGGATCTGCAATAAAACCAATAACTTACGCAACAATGCTTTCACAAGGTTATACAGCCGCCTATCCATTTTTAGATGTTCCAATTGCTTTTGAAGGCGCAGCTCCGGATCAACCATATATTCCAGAGAACTATGAAGGAACTTATCAAGGTGTTATGTCTTTACGTAAATCTTTGGGAAATTCTGAAAATATTCCTGCTGTAGAAGCTTTAAAGATTGCCGGAATTAGTAACATGATTGCGCAGGCTCAAAAAATGGGAATAACCACATTTACCGATCCAAGCCGTTATGGTTTGGCCTTAACTTTGGGCGGTGGTGAAACAAAACTACTCGAGCTAACAAACGCTTATTCCGTTTTTGCCGATAAAGGTTTGTATCATCCTCCTACACCAATTATTGAAATTGATGACCCAAGTGGAAAAGTTATTTATAAACCCCAGGCTCAAGGTGTAAAGGCCTTAGACGAAGGAGTTGCCTTTATAATTTCGGATGTTTTGTCTGACGATGGCGCACGAAGTGCCGTATTTGGCGTTGGTAGTTTACTTAATATTTCGGGTCGCCAAGTTGCTGTTAAAACAGGAACTACTGATGATAAACGTGACAACTATGCAATTGGCTATACGCCTTCGGTAGTAGTTGGTGTATGGGTTGGTAATAGTAATAACGACAAAATGAATCCTTATGTTGCGTCAGGTATCTCAGGAGCTTCACCAATTTGGAATACTTTCATGAAAACATACCTTGCCGATAAACCTGTAGAAAAATTCGACCCACCTGCGGATGTTCAAAAAATTACAGTAGATACTTTAACCGGTGGTTTACCTTATGAAGATTTCCCAACCAGACCTGAGTGGTTTGTAAAAGGTACGGAACCAACAGCTAAAAGTGATTGGTATCAAAAACTAGAAGTTTGTAAAATTGACGGGCGTTTAGCTAACCAAGGATGCAAAGATGCCGACGAGACAAGTGTTAAAAACTTCGTAAAGATAACAGCTCCATATACCGAGTGGCAATCTGCGGCTGACTCTTGGGTAAAGGAAAATTACAAGGATGATACAAAGTACTTCCCACCTCAAATGACTTCTCAACTTGAATTTGATGGCAGCGATGTTACAAATCAGGATAATGTTGGCGTAAAAATAGTTGGGGTAAATGATAACGACAAAGTCAGTTTAAAATTCAGACTTAATATTGAAGTTTCAGCATACAACAAACTTAAACAAGTCCGAATTTATATGGATGGTAAAAAGATTGCAGATGATTCCAGCGCCCCTTATGGTTACAGCTTTGACCTTTCTGCTGGCGATATTGGTACACATGAGTTTGAAGCTACGGCTGAAGATAAGAGTGGTAACAAAGGAAGTGATACTGTTAAATTACAGGTTGTAGGTTATTCAGCTCAGTAAATGCGCCAGTGTGGCGTAAACTTTTCTTATTGGCGATGCATCGGGAACGCGATAGAATAGCACTATGGATTTGTCCAGTCTTTCACTAGCCAAAAACGAAATAAAAGAAGAACTTAAAACAGCTGATTCTTTGGCGGCGATTGAAAACCTGCGTGTAAAATTTCTCGGTAAAAATGGCGTACTAAAACGCCTTACCGCGGAGTTAGCATCACTTTCCGTTGAAGATAAAAAACAAGTTGGTTTGGTTATAAACGAAATAAAGCAGGAAGTGGAAACAGGCTTGGCTTTGGCTACCGAACAACTTTCAACCCAACATAAAGCGGATTCTCTAGAAGATTTTGTTAAAACACTTCCTGGAAAAAAACCTGAGATCGGTCACTTACATGTTACAACTCAAGCAATTCGCGAAATTGTGGAAGTGTTTAAACCATTAGGCTTTACCCGCGTTCGTCATCCGGAAATTGATTGGGAATATTACGCTTTTGAAGCATTAAATATTCCGGCAACACATCCGGCACGTGATGAGTGGGAAACCTTTTTCATAGACGCGCCTGTTGACCCAAAAATGAGCCGACAAGTTATTACTCCACATACTTCAAACGGACAAATCCGCGAAATGTTAAAAGGCGACTTACCAATACGCATGTTAAATATTTCACGATGCGGACGCCGCCAATCCGATATTAGTCACAATCCAACATTCTTTCAGTTCGAAGGATTAGTTGTAGATAAAGGAATTAATATTTCTCACTTAAAAGGCGTTTTAAACTACTTCGCTAAAAACTTTTACGGGCCTGATCGCCAAATTCGTTTGCGTCCTTACGACTTTAGATTTACTGAACCGAGTTTTGAAATTGATATTTCTTGTGGAATCTGTGGAGGCGTTGGTTGCAAGTTGTGTAAAGGTGGCTGGCTTGAGTTAGGTGGCGCAGGAATGGTTCACCCTAACGTTTTAATAGCCGGAGGAGTTGATCCTACACAATACAGTGGGTTTGCATTTGGCTGGGGCGTAGAGCGCGTATACATGATGAAATCCGGAACACGCATTGATGATATAAGACATTTACTTGGTAATGATTTAAAGTTTTTGGAGCAGTTTTAATATGAACGTACTAATTCCACATTCATGGTTATTGGATTATATAAAGACCGACGCTAAACCTGCTGATATCGCTAACGCTTTGTCGTTACACGCTTTTTCATGCGAAAAAATAATAAAATCAGAAGACGGTGATTCTCTATTCGAAATAGAAATTACTCCTAACAGAGGTGATGCTTTGTCCGTTTTGGGAATTGCTCGTGAACTCAAAGCTGTGTTGCCCCGCCAAGGTTTTAAAGCTGAATGGATTGAACAGCGCGCCTTAAAAGTATCCGAAGGTACAACCGATAAACTTGAAGTTGTTATAACAGATCCAACTTTGGTTCCACGATTTAGCGCTGTAGTTTTGGACAACATAAAAATTGCACAGTCCCCTACTCTAACTCACCAAAGGTTACTAAAAGTTGGTACAAGAGCACTTAACAATGTTATCGATGTTACAAACTACATGATGTTTGATAAAGGCCAACCAATGCATGCATTTGACTACGACAAAATTGGTGGTCACAAAATGATTGTTCGCGAATCAAAAGCAGGTGAAGAAGTTATCACTTTGGACAGTGTTAAACGAGTATTGCCCGCAGGCGTCATTGTTATTGAAGACGGCGATGGTCGTTTAATTGATTTATGCGGAATCATGGGTGCTAAAAACAGTGAAGTCGACGAGAACACCAAAAAAGTTTTGTTATTTGTTCAAGAATACGACCCTCAAAGAATTAGAAAAGCTAGTATGAGTTTGGGTCATCGAACCGAAGCTGCCTTACGTTTTGAAAAAGGAATTGATACAGCTGGTATTTTACCGGCACTTTGGGAAGCTGTCGAAATGTTACAACAAACCGCTGCCGCACGTGTTTCCTCACCACTTATTGATATTGTGAATGTGAGTAAGCCAGAAAAAATGGTTGCGTTTGATTATGCACGCATAAACTACGTTGCCGGTATAGAAATAGATAAAAAAACAGCTGAACAATCCTTAATGGATTTAGGCTTTGTTATAAGAGATGGTAAGGTTTTAGTTCCATCTTGGAGATATGACGACATTGATATTGCCGAAGATCTCGCCGAAGAAGTTATTAGACTTTATGGTTATTACAAATTGCCCAACACATTATTAAGTACACCAATTCCACTTACAAGTGCTTCACCCTCATTTTATTGGGAAGATCGTATAAAGGACATGTTAAAGAATTTAGGTTTCTTTGAAATTTACACTACTTCCATGACAACTAAAAAGTTAGCTGGTAGCGATCCTGTTGAAATTGCGAATCCGTTAAACGAAGACTTAACTAGTTTGAAAACATCTTTGTTGCCTCAGTTAAAAGAGGTTATGGACAAAAACCAAGGATACTCCGATAAGATTAAACTTTTCGAGTTGGCCAGCACATATCATAAGGTCTCTGGAACTTTGCCAGCGCAACCGTTGCGACTTGCTCTTGTTACAAAAGGTTTGGATTATTTGAACGTTAAAGGAATTGTTGAAGCCATTTATGCCGAAATGCGTATAACGGGTTTTTCTCAGGTTGAAATTAAAGATTACGGAAAAAACGTTTATGGTGTTGAATTACCTTTTGAAGAAATGGTTTTGTTGGCCAAAAATACCGGAACATACACACCTGTTACACATTTCAACGCTATTAAAGAGGACATGACTTTTGAGGTTAAAGGCACAGAATATTACGCGGATATTATTTTAAAGATAAAAAGTGTAGATTCCCGTAACGAGAAAATAGAATTTAAAGACTTATATAAAAACGCTCTCACTTTATCGTTTGAATTTTTGGATCGAAATAAGCAGATAACAAGTGAAGATACCAAGACTATTCGCGAGAACATCGTGGGAATGTTAGCAAAAGAGTTTGGAATTACTTTAAAAAAGTAGTCTTAAAAGAAATTAGCGCACAGACATTTTAAATTATCTGCGCGCTTTTTGTTTTGCTTTTACAATCCTCTTTCTTCCTGTTCCAGTTCCCATGCCCGTTGAGCTTCATCCTTGATTTCAACTCCAAGAAAGCCTCCGAGCATCATTGAGAGATATAACCAAAATATCCCGGCTACTACGGCGTACCATCCTTGTAGGTAAGAAAAAACCATGCTCTGTGGTTTGACGCAGTAAACGTAAAAAATTGCAAGAAGCCCCAACAGAAACATTAACATGCCGCCAACCCAAAACGATCGCCGGTGTACGAGCATTTTGATACAGTACCAACTCCACTTTAAGCCTTCCATATGTTCTCCTTTGGTTGATTACGTGCGATTGTAGCAGAAACTGGGTTATATTTAAAATTAGGCTTGTTTGTCGACTACGCCGTCTTGTCCTATTTGATATCCCTGAGCTTGTAGTTTAAATCCGTGTGCGTATTTTCCTTTCATAGCCATAAGTTCCTCGTGGGTGCCTTCTTCAACAATATGTCCTTTGTCTAAAACCACTATTCTGTCGGCGTTGCGTACGGTTGAAAATCTATGCGAAATAATAATGACTGTTTTACCCTTAAAAAATTCATATATGCGATTAAAAATATTATATTCTGATACGGCATCTATCGAGGCGGTTGGCTCGTCAAAAATAACCAATGGAGAGTTTCGGTAAAAGAATCGGGCTAACGCTAACTTTTGCCATTGGCCAGAACTTGGTCTTATGCCACCTTTATAACTTTCTCCCAAAATCTGATCGTATTTGTTTGGATATTGGTCAATAAATTCGCTGGCGTCGGCAGCAGCGGCGGCTAGTTTTATGTTTTCGTTATCAATGGGTTTTGATGTATCGCCAACGTAAATATTTTCTCTGACAGAAAGGTAGGAATAGACGTTAAAATCTTGGAATAGTACGCCCATATTATTGGCTAAAGACGCTCCTGATATCCTGTTAATGTTTACACCGTTTACTAGTACTTCACCCTCGTTTGCTTGATAGAATTTACTTATCAGTTTAATTAATGTGGTTTTTCCGGCGCCATTCTGTCCTACTATTGCCAACTTCTCACCTTTTTTAATTTTCAAGTTTATGCCGTCTAATATAAATCTTTCTGTAGCTGGATATTTAAACTTCACATTATTAAACGCAATTTCAGGACCTTTATCTAAACGCCCAATGTTTACATCACCATCAGTAAATGCAGATTTTGTGTTAAATAAAGTATATGTATCTTTAAGTTGAAGTGACGTTTCTAGTAAGTCATTTAGTTGTTGAAAAGCTGTATTTATACCTCTTTGCATAATGTCCAAGGCGCGCATCCAGAATACTGTGTCACCTACAGAAATAGTTTTAGCAATTAGCTTTCCAAATATTTGAACATAGGCTGCAAGTGCAAATATGTCGGTGGCAAAGCCGTATGAATGACTTCCCAAACGCCAGTTTCTGAAAATGTTGAGTCGTATTTTGTTTGCCCAGTTTTGATATTCAATAAACTTTTTATCAAGGAAAGGAAAAATTCCTGTAATGGTAACTTCTTCGAGCTGGTTTTTTGTTACCAATGTGCTTGCTGCATTCGAAGCTTTTCGGTTGCCTTCGGTGTTTTCAAAGTCGAAGCGATAAATCTTTGTTCTCATGTTTTTATCAAATATGACGTATGGAATTGCTATAGCCAAGAGTAATGCCGCCAATATTGGCATAAAAGATATGAAAACTATCATTGCTGTGACAGCGCGAAAAATGCTGGTTGTTAATCTGACAATACTTTCCAGGTAAGGAATTACGTTTGATAAATAGTCGTTTGCTCTAAATATTTTGTCATTAACTCCAGGCTGTTCCAATGTTTGAATACCCAATGTATTTAGTTTTGTATAAAACTTTTGACGAATTCTTGGTCTACTATCTGTTCTTATAACCAATGACGTGTAACTGTTTACGTAGCTAAGTACGGTATCGGCAATGTTATATATCAAAAGTATGGCTAAAAATGGGTAAAGTTGTGGTAGTGCCGCGTTTGGTGTTGACGCTACTTTAATTAACTGATCAATAGCTTTAGCGAAAATATAGGTATAAACCAAATCTTCAACGCCGACAAGGGCTGCAGTTGTGATGTAGGTAATGGTAGCCCAAGGGTGTATGTCTAACAAAAGAGACAATACCCATTTGGTAATGTTAAAAAATTCGTTGAGACTTACTTTTTGAAAATCGTTTTTTGTGTCTTTTGCAGCTTTTGTAGCCATTAGAACAAGATATAGCTTTACAAATACGATTACAAGTATGTTATTTAAAGGAAATTTAGGTTAGATCCGGCTAAGCGATTAATTTGTTGCAGCTGCTTTAGCTTGTTCAACAATAGCATCAAAAGCTTTTGGATCGTGAATAGCCATTTCGGATAAAGTTTTTCTGTTTAATGTAATGTTAGCTTTACCTAAATAGTTGATAAAACGACTATACATTATATCTTTACCCATTAATGCGGCTGAAATTCTGACAATCCATAATCTGCGGATATCTCTTTTTCTTTGTTTTCGTCCTGCAAATTCATGTTCACCGGCTCTTATAACTGCCTCATTAGCTCTCTTAAAGAGTCTGCTTCTTGTTCCTCGGTAGCCTTTAGCTAACTTAAGAACTTTTTTATGTATTCTTCTTGTGCGTGTTCCACCTTTAACTCTTGGCATGTATTTTTACTCCTCTACCCAACTTGACCAACATTCTTTTAATGACTTTTACGTGGCCAGCGTTTGGTTGTGATACTAGTTTATTCTTTCTAAATTTTCTACTCGAATCAAATTTTCTTTTTAAGTGACCCATTCTGGTCTGTTTCATTACTAAATAACCATTTTTGGTTACTCTTACTCTTTTTGTTAATGTTTTTCTTGTTTTCATTTTTGGCATAATATTGTCCTTATTTACCTACAAAAACTTGCCAGAGCATTCCGCCAATGTTTTTGATTGGAGCTTCGGGTTTTGCTACTTCGCTAAGCCCTACCTCAACTTTTTTTAACTTTTCCATTGCTACTTCCGGAAACATTGCTTCACGGCCTCGCATTTTAACTGTTATCTTAACTCTATCGCCGTTTTCAATGAAACCTTTTGCTCTTTCGATAAATCGGTTTATGTCTCCATCACCTGTTCGTGGGCCAAATCTTAGTTCTTTAAGCTCACTCTTTTTGCTTTTAGCTCTTGCAGCGCTTGCCTTTTTTCGCTCGTCGTATAAGAACTTTGCGAAATTAACAAAACGTGCCACTGGAGGCTGTGCGTTTGGAGCAACAACTAACAGGTCAAGATCTTTAGCTCTTGCAGCTGCGATTGCTTCTTTAGTAACCATTACTCCCAAGCTCTTACCATTGTCATCAATTACCATTAATTGTGGTTCTCTAATTCGTTCGTTTAATAAATGTTGTGGTTGTATAAGTCAATTCCTCCTAAGCGCAAGATAAATTACCATAAATATAGGCTCTTGGTCAAATACATTTCGCTTACCTTAGCCACAACTTCGGCTATAGGCTTTGCTCCCAAGTTTTCTTCGGTTCTTAATCTTACGCTAACTGTACCATTTTCCACTTCTCTATCCCCTATTATCAACATATAAGGCACTTTTAGGGTTTGCGCATTTCGTATTTTGGCGTTCATTGGCTCGTTTCTTGAATCTACCGAAACTCTTATGTTTTTTTCTCTAAACAACTGTTCAACCTTTTGTGCATACTCTAAATGCTTTTCGCCTATAGGTATTATAGCTACCTGTTGAGGTGAAAGCCAAACCGGGAATGCTCCTGCGTATTTTTCGATCATAAATGCCATTGTTCTTTCGATAGCTCCAATTGACGATCTGTGAATGACTACCGGTTGGTCCATTTCGTTCTTTTCGTTTACGTATTCAAGTTCAAATCGTTTTGGTAAAACAAAGTCATATTGTACTGTAAAAGCCGTTTCTTCTTTACCTGTAACGTTGTCTAGTTGTATATCAATTTTTGGACCATAGAAAGCGGCTTCGCCTTCAGCTTCGTAAAAAGGTGCATTTCTTTGGGTTAATACAGTTCTGAGTACGTTTTCGGCATAATCCCATTCACTTGGCGAATCATAGAACTTTGTGGTGTTTTTTCTGTCGCCTAAGGATAAGCGATATCTGTAGTCTTCGCCTTTTTTAAAGCCTAAAACGCCTGTGGAGCTTTCTATTAAATCAAGAACTAATCCAATTTCTTCGGCTGCTTGTTCTTTACGTACAAAGTTGTGTGAATCGGCTAAGCAAAACTCTCTTACACGCATTAAACCTGTAAGTTCACCTGATTTCTCGTAACGGTAAAGTTGCGCTAATTCAGCATATCTAATAGGTAATTCTTTATAACTTCTTGGTTTACTCATGTATAAGGCAAAATGATGAGGGCACGTCATTGGCCTTAATATCAGTTCGTCTTCATCTATTTGCATTGGAGGATACATAGTTTCTTTGTAATAAGGATAGTGACCTGATTTTCTATATAAATCGGTTTTGGCGACGTTTGGTGTATGTACATGCTTGTAGCCGCGTTTTATTTCTTCGTCTACGACAAATCTGGAAAGCTCTCTGTAAATAGTTGTTCCTCTTTCGGTAAACAAAGGTAATCCTTTACCTACCAAATCAGAAAAGGCGAAAAGGTCCATATCCTTACCAATTTTGCGGTGGTCACGTTTTTTGATTTCTTCTTGTAAATCCAGGTATTTTTGTAAATTTTCCTTGGAATCAAAGGCTGTTGCGTAAATTCTGGTTAACATTTTGTTCTTTTCGTCACCTCGCCAGTAGGCACCTGCCACGTTTAGAATCTTAAAAGCTTTTATATCGCCTGTATTGTTAATATGAGGTCCGGCGCATAGGTCTACATCGTGGAATTTTGAGGTTGAATCACCTATTTCACAGACTGTAATGTTTTTACCCTGACCAGCAAATTCGTTCACAAACTCCATTTTGTATTGATTGTCTTTAAATAATTGCTTTGCGTCTTCTGCGGATACTTCTTTTAGTATCACAGACAATTTGGCGTTAATAATCTCCTGCATGCGTGCTTCAATCTTTTCAAAGTCTTCTTGGGAAATTTTAGCTTCAACATCAAAATCACCGTAGAAACCGTTTTCAATTGGGGGCCCCATAACCTTTTTTGCACCTGGGTACAAAGACTCAATACTCATGTGAAGTACATGCTCTGCAGAATGTCTTAAAGGCATTAATGGATCATTTATTAGTTTTTCTATTACTTTTTGTTTTTGTTCTGACATAAGGTTTTCCTATTTTGAACTAATTATACTCGAACGTTGGTGAGAGTACATCCCTGTAAGGGATATATATGAAAATTGGTTGAAACGTATAGTTTAATTGTAGTTACGAAATTAACCCCTTTGAGGGGTAGTAGTTGTAGTTAATAAAGTTGAGAACTGACTGGCGAATACCATATATATTTTTTACGCTTGTTTGGGAAAGGAGTCAATAAAAAAGAAGTTGTGCGCTATAATCAACCCGTGATCATAAACATAAACAAACCAAGAACATGGACAAGCTTTGATGTTGTGTCCTATATGAGAAAAAAACTTAATACAAAGCATATTGGACATGCTGGAACACTTGATCCGTTGGCTACCGGTGTACTGCTTATACTTACCGACGCTGATACAAAAAAACAAACTGAATTTATGGAACAACGCAAAGAATATATTTCGGAAGTTGTGCTTGGAGCTTTTTCTGAAACTTATGACATGGAACAGATTCCGATTTTATCCGCCAACATTCCTTCGATGACGGAAGTGCAGGAAAAAGTTGGAAGCATATTAGAAAGTTTTATCGGCGAGCAAGACCAAACAGCTCCTGCATATTCAGCCAAAAAAGTTAACGGCAAAGTTTTATATAAAGAGGCCCGACATGGCAGAATGGAAGGAATTGCGCTCCCTGTTAAGCACATAACAATATTTGACATTCAAAATTTGGGCGTTTATGAGACTTCTGTGGTAACGGATAAAGGTGCTGTGCTACTTCCCACGATTAAAATAAAAATAACTTGCTCGTCCGGAACGTACATACGTTCGCTGGCTGTAGATATTGCAAAGGCATTTGGAACTGAAGGTGTTATGTTTTCTTTGGTTCGTACTGCAATTGGTGATTATAGGTTGGAAAATGCGCAAAGCATTGAAGGTTAACGGGAGGCTTAAAAGTTTAACTCTTCCTTTTGAACCGTTATCGTACTTTTGTGCAGCAATCCCGTGGCAATAGCTGCCGAAAACACCATTCCGCTGGTCATTTTAAATAAAATCATCACAAAAAACGCCATAAACTGTAATAGCCCGAATATAATCAGGGCTATAACCGGTAAAATAAAAGCTTGGTATGGTGCCAATACTTTATTTATTTGGTCTTGAATAATTTGATCAAAGTTTATCCCAAGATTCTCTGTTGTTACAAAGGAATCAGCATTGTCTGTAGAAATACCGTAGGTTGAGAGAATATTTTGAAGTGCGTCCGAGCCAAAGGTTCCGCCGAAGTTATTCATTTGAGTATCAAATTGATTCTTTAGCTGTGCTTCAACCGCTGTTTTTACGGGCTGTGAGACCAACGCTGTGACTTTTTTACTAATATCTACTGTTGTTATACCTGCTGATTCAAAAAGCACTAATACCCCGGCTAAAAGACTTACTATTAAAAGTATTCCTTGTGCACTAATCGAAAATATCAACCTTGGATCAAACTTAATAAGCATGTTCTTAGTTTTGTACGACTGATAACCGTCGTAAACCAAGATTAACCACGAAAATACTGTGATTAAGCTGGTGTAATACAGGCTGTGTGTGAAAAGTGCTGCAAAAATACCTAAGGAAATTCCGGTGGCAGGAATAATGCTGTGGGAAAACTGATTCCAAGCGCCCATGGTTAAGGCGTACGTGTGCAAAATTGCCAACATTAGTAGCATGGATATTAAGGTAAATTGCCAATCAATACCAAAGTAATTTTGGGTTAAAACGAATTGGTCGATAACAAAAACCAAACCGTACGTTTCTAGTGCGAGTAGAAAAGAAAGTATTCCCAATTTTATCCAATATGTTTTTGTAGACACGGGCATTTATAAACTAATTAATTTCTTCTGCTTCATCCGCTTTAGCATCTTCTTTGGTTTTATGAACCATGCCGTCGGTATGATGTGCCGGACTATATATGGTATACAGTTTCATTTCTTCGGTCGCCGAAGTATTTATAATATTATGTTGGGTTCCAGCAGGAATAACTACGGCAAAATCATTTTCTAAAACGAATTCTTCACCATCTAAAACTGCTTTTCCACTTCCCTGCTCTACTCTAAAAAATTGATCAACAACGTGAACCTCCATACCAATTTCTTCCATTGGTTTTAAGGACATAACTACAAGCTGACTGTTTGGCGACGTGGTAACTACTCTACGGAAATAATTATTTTCTAAGGATTCTTTTTGAATGTTTATAACAAGTTTTGACATAGGTTTAGTATACAGTCATAATTTTTGTATGACTACACCTATAAACATGTCTTTAGATCAGTTACCTGTTGCGACAGAAGCACCAATTTCTTCAGACGAGGCTAAGCAAGAATTTGCACAGAAAATTTATACCGAAGTTTTAAAGGATGAAGGCGCTTGTGAAGAGACACTTTCGAGGTTGAAGTGGTCACTAAGTTTTAGTAGGGTTAAAGGTATTCCATGGAATGAAGAAGCTTCCACGCAACGTATGGTTGGTGGTCTTAGAGGTTTTTTTGCTGAATATGTTGGTGATCGTTTGCCAGTTTCAATGGCTGAAACTGTATATTCTTCACGTGAGATCCCTCTGGCAGATTTAAATATAATTTCACCCCGAGATTATGTTGAATCGCCTACAAACAGAAAAGGTGATGTTTTAGGAACAGCCCTTAACACATCTTTTGAAGAACACCCGATGCATTTGTTTGGTGCCGATCCATTGCATAACAAAATATTAATTGAAAAATTTGAGGAAGAACGCCGTAAAAATCACGCACCAAAAGTTTCATACGAAGAACGTCAAAGACTACTTCAAGAGTATTTGGCACGTACGGAAGAAACTATTACCAGGGAGTTTAAAGAAGGTATGGTCTACGGTGAAGTAAAAGAAGGTAAGGGAAAATTTCCTGCTGGAGAAATATTTGCTTCCACAGTTATACCGGATGGCATATTAGTAAATGCTGAAGGTGCGGGTGTCGGCGTTGTTGAAGTCAAAGCTTATACGGCTGATGAGTTAAGCAGATTACTGGAACTTACGCGTAATAGTCCCACAGGCGCTGTGCAGTATACCGGTAAGGCCTCGGATTTTGGCAGAACTTATGCAGGTGCTTCAATGGAATCATTTACTTTAGGTGCTGATGTTGCAAAGGAAGTCGCATTTATTGATACTGTGCGGGACCTTATCGGTGGCTCTGAAACTGGTGGTGATAATGAAAATAATTTAATTGTTTTAAGGTTTCCTGCGGATATTCCCAACAACTTGTTAGTGCAATATGGCGAACGTATTGTTAACTATGGCTTTCCAAATGTTGTTATACAAAAGCTACCTTTATCTGGACCTGAGCTTGATATTATTGCTAAAGAAATAGTTAAAAGTCGTTGGGGTGCTATTGGTATGCAACTGCTTAAAAAACAAAATTTTGCGGATCGAGAAATTAAAGTTTTAGCAAAGTACGTTGGAATAGACACAGCTGAAAAAGAATAGAGCCGCATTGTTTTCACAAAACGCGGTGATATACTGTACCAACAAAATATGGCTAAGCTTATAAAGATAAGAACGTACACAACAAAAAGAACTGGCGAAGCAGCAGACGTTGCACGAGGATATTTATCCATTTTAGAAAATAACAAAGATATTCCCTTTGAAGTAAAAAGAGTTTTTTATATTTACGGAAGTAATCACGTTGAACGAGGTGGGCATAGACATATAAAAACACGACAAGCTTTAATTTGCACGTCCGGTTCTTACAGCATTTACACTAATAATGGTGTTAAAAAAGAAACATACGTTTTAAGTTCTCCTGATGATTGTTTACTTTTAGAACCTGCTGATTGGCACACAATGGTTGGTTTGGATGAAACATCTGTTTTATTAGTTCTATCATCCGAACTTTATAATTTACAAGATTACATTGACGACGAATACCCGGACTTTATTGAATACGAAAACTTATACAAGGTTAACAAAGAATTTATGAATGATTACAAAGCAAAGTTTGATGAAGTTTTAAACTCCGGATATTTTGTTTTAGGTAATAACGTAAAAAACTTTGAACAAGAATTTCAAAACTATTTGCAATCAGGAAAATGTCTAGGTGTAGCTAACGGTTTGGACGCACTTACACTTTCGTTGTTAGCATTAAAAAATTTAGACATGCCTGCTGACAGCGAAGTTATAGTTCCTTCCAATACGTATATTGCTACTATTTTAGCCATACTTAATGCCGGCCTAAAACCTGTTTTAGTTGAGCCCGATATAACTACCTACAACATCGACCCGACAAAAATTGCTGAGAAAATAACCAAAAAAACAAAAGCTATAATGCCCGTGCACCTGTACGGCAAATCCTGCGATATGACGCCGATTTTAAAGATTGCAAACGATAACGGTTTAGTTGTTATCGAAGACTGCGCGCAATCCCATGGTGCTATGTACAAAGGCGTTAAAACCGGAACATTTGGTGATTTTGGTGCGTTCAGTTTTTACCCAACAAAAAATCTTGGTGCCTTAGGTGATGCGGGTGCCGTTATTTGCAAAAATTATATGTATTACGACAAAGTTATGGCTTTGCGCAACTATGGTTCATTTAAAAAGTATTACAACGATTATGTTGGAATAAATTCCAGACTCGATGAAGTACAAGCAGGATTTTTGTCGGTTAAGTTAAAGAGTTTAGACAAAATCAATGCCCATAAACGAAAACTAGCTGATATTTATAATAAAAATCTAAGTGATAAATTTATAAAACCTATTGTTGATGACGATTACTTTGATGTTTATCATATTTACGCGATTCGTCACGAGCGCCGAGATGAACTTAAAAAATATTTGCTGGATAACGGTATAAAAACCGATATTCACTACCCGCTTCCTCCTCATAAACAAAAAGCTATGCAAGGAATTTTAACAGGAGATTATCCAATAGCCGAAAAGATTCACGAAACAATTTTGAGTTTGCCTATTTCGTATTCGAATACTGAGGCTGAAATTTATAAAGTGGTTGAGGTGATGAATAAGTTTGAAGCTTTAGCCTAGCGTCGCCGCGTTAACTTAGGTGCTAACGTAAACACGGAGCTTTTTAACCCTGCTTTTTCCAAATGATTCTACTTTGAATAGTGTAGTTCCACAAAAAGCCGATTCCCAAGCCAATTACAAACGAAACATTTGAAACGATAATATTATTTCCAAACATTGAAGTTCCTATATATACAATTAGAGCTTGGACAAGCGTTGACACAATAACTGTAATATAAAACTGAACGAATTTTTTTAGCAATGATGCTTGAAGTGCCAGCTTGTTTCGAAATGTTAGTGAGTTATTTAAGATAAACGAAATCACAATAACAAGTTGATCTGACAAAACTGTGGCAGCCGCAGGTTGTATTGCCGAAAACAAAAGTAAAAAGTTAAAACTTACGGTTTGTAAAACAACGCTTACAACGCCGATCATTCCAAAAGAAATTATGCGGTAACCGCCACCTTTTTTTATTTTTCTCATTTTCATGTACAACTTAAAGTCGCCAAGCACTTTCTCTTTGAGCAAACTAAAAGCTGTGTAATTAGATTTTCCGTAAACTCTTTCGAAATGACTAACAGGCACTTCTGTAAATTTGGCACCGGCGATTTGAAGTTTTTTAATAAGCTCGGGTAATATTGATGCGTCGTGGCTTTCCAATGTTATTTTTTTCATTTTTGACATGCGCATAAGTCGGAAATCGCAGTCGGTGTCGCGGATTGGAAGTTCAAATAAAAGCGAGCTTATTGTTGCGTACGCGTTTCCAAGAAATAGTCGTACAACGTTGTCACCACGCTCTTTTTTATAACCGTTCACAATATCGGCATCTGTTTTAAACTGTGCTTTTACAAGCTTTTGAAAATCGTTTTCCATGTGATATTGTCGGTCGCCGTCGGTATAAAACACCCAATCTTTTGTTGCTGCGTTAAAGCCGTTTTTTATTACAGCATAGCCTTCGGTGTTATCAGTTTTGTCTACAATAACAAGTTTGGGATATTTTTTTTGCATTTCTTTAATTTTGTCGAATGTATCGTCTTTTGATGGACCGCCGTGGATTGCTATAACTTCCAAATCATCTGTATATTCACGGCCTATTTTGTAAGCCAAATCTATAGATTCTTCTACTGTTCCCGAGTCGTTGTAAAAAGGAAAAAAAATTGTAAGTGAACTCAATTTAGTATTCATACAGTATGTTGGGTATTGTACTATTAAAGACGCCTCTTATATACATATATATTATGGCTAGAATAAAAATCAAATGGGTACCAGATATTATAAGAATCGTAAGGTTGAAATGTAATCTGCATTGAGGGCGTTTCGGGAAGACTCTTAAACATAAACACATATTTATATCTTGCTGTTGGATTAAAATACGTTCTTTGCCATCCTGATCCTGCGCCAATAAGTGTTGGTTTAACGTTGGTTGTGACGACTAAATCATTTGATTTTTGCCACACACTATTGTTTGTAAGTAAAAAGTCCATGCTTATGTTGTATAAATAAAAGGTCATGGTCGCGATAAACACAATAAAGACTGTGCGTATCCACCAATTAAGCTTAAATTGTGAAGACGCGTTTATGATTGCCAGTATGATTACGGGAATTAATATTAAAAAATATCTATCGTACAAATCTTGCATAACACACATTAAACCAATGTATAAAACACCAAAAACCGTGTAGTAATTTAGAAGCTTTTTTTTGGTTAGCAGCAGACACACAATCGTTATTGCCAAAGTAATATTGGTTATTAGTCGCCAGTAAAAATACAAAGTGTTATCCCCTATTATAGTTGCGTGTTTTCCCAAACTTTCGCTTGTAAAAAAGCCTGTTTTTGTAACTGTGTTTTTTAAATAGAACATTTCAGGCATGTAAAATCTGGTAGGTTTATAAAAAAATGTTATTGCAAAATAAACACCTATAACTGCCGCTATAAATAGCACTATGTAAACTGGTCTTTTTAATTTTTCTCTATTATAAAATGGTAAAAAGATTGTGATGGGTAAAATAAAACATACCGCATAAAATAAAGAGACATAAATGGTGTCAAAAGTATATTGAAAATCTAAAAGGTTTGAAATCACAAAGTTCTGATTTTGTGCCATTGCTTCGGTTTTTCCGTAAAAAAAGAAATAGTATATTAGTAAAATTGCGGTTGGAATTCCTACTTTTAGCGCCTGTTTAAATTCTTTTGTAATAAACAAATACGCGACTAATGTAACAGGAACTGCTATTTCCAATTGGCGGACAAAAAAGCCCAGCAGAATTACAACAAAAAAAGGTATTAGATAAATTTGCTTTTTAGTGTGAAGGAATTCTTCCATAAGGTATATCGCCACTAGTGCAAAAAACAAAAAATAATTGTCGGTCATAAATCCTAAGGTTGCGTAAATGTGCAATGGCGATAAAAAGAAAATCAGGCCAATTAAAATGGCATCCAGCGTTTTTTTAACATAAAACTTATTTAAAATTAAAGTGAAAATGCCAAAGTTAAGAACCGAAAATATTAGCGTAAGTACAGGTAGATGTTGAAGTCCAAAAAGTTTTGCGAAACCCAAACCTAAAAACCCCTGAGTGTAAAAAGAAGTTTCAATGTAGCCATTTATTATAAAATAGCCATGCATAAAATCTTTTACGGTTCGGTAATATATCCAGTCATCGTTTTGATAAAAATTAATTCTCGATGAAATAGGGAAAAGAATAGCAAATAGAACAGCAGTTACTAGTAATATAATTAAAAGTTGTGTTCGCTTCATATTATTCTATTATTCTGGTTTACAGAAGCTCAAACGAATTCACGAAGTTTGTCACGGCTACAGGATCCTGTTCTGTTGAAACAGCCGAGACTATGTAAACATAAAATTGTGATCCCCTACTTTTGGTTACAACTCTACCGTCCATATAGTCTTTATTTGCGCTGTTGTATACAAAAAAGTCTAATGAGCCATCTCCCATTGTTGAATAGAAAATTGAGTTTTTCACCGTTTCAAAGCCGTTGGCTAGCACCGAGCTTTCTAGCATTGAATCCAAATCGGTTTTTGTAATTTTAGCCTGTGGAATTGCGTTATATACCAAAACTATTACGCTGTAGTCGTTACCACCGGATGAGACGGCATATTCAGTACTTGTAGTTCCTGCAGAAGTTGGTGCGCTAACATTTGTATAAGGTGTGCCGTCAAAGCGTATTGCAAAACCATCTTCTGTTGTTAATTTTCCGTCGGATCTTACGTTGGTTTTAACGGCTGGTGGCGTTGGTGAGGATTCAGGTGTTGATGCTGAGGTTAAGTCCTTAGTTGTTAAAGAATTTGTATCTGTTTGGACAACCACTGGACTATTGTTGCTTTTAGAAGACTGCCCCTCGTTGCGACTTTTTAGAGCCATGAAGAACCATGCACCGAAAGAAAAAGCAATTACGACACCTAATATTATTAATAGCGAATATGAGTGTAATGTAACTTGAGTTTTTTTGTTCATGCGTAAATTGTAAAGTAAAACCTCGATTTATGCCAATGGCATATGTGTTTCTATTTAACGTCTACGGATGGGCTTGTTTCTTTGGTTTCGGAAGTTTGTGGCGTTTGAGATGACTGTGACGTTTCTGTTACTTGCTCCAGTATTGGTCTTATTTTTAATAACGCTTGGTGTTTGTTTGCATAAATAATATACATTTCACTTGCATATATTATTCCTGCTAGTGCTACACATATAAATATGCCTACTACAAATGGGTTAGGTCTCTTTTTCTGCGTTTGCTCCCCTAAAAAACTCGCCCTATGAATAATTTCTTCTTGTCTTTTTATTTCTTTAAATTGATCTTTATCAAATATGATGTTGTTTGGATCGGGTAAAACTACACATACAGGAGCAGTATAATTTATAGAAATATTGTTAGCAGATAACGCTGTTTTTATTGAATTAATAAAGATCTTACTCGTGGCAAAAATATTGGTCTCTCCCCTAACCTCGATAACGTTATTTAAAATATCTGTTCTTTCTAAAGGAACTGTTTCCAAAAAAGCATCTATATCGGTTTGAGTTACTTGAGTTTGTTGCGTAATAGAAGCAAAAGTTTTTCTGAAAATACAATCATCTCCCAATAATATCCCAACCTCTTTTCCTTTAAGTTTAAGTTTGATTAAAAATTCTGCTACAGTTTTTGAAAATAAATCTTGATTAATGATATCTAAATGTTCTACCAAATCTTCGGTGAGTTCTAGCTTCGCTAACAAACCCAGCCCCTGTTTGTAAACGCACAGGGACTGGGATTTAACATACAAAATGACGAGGGCACTATTAAACAAATTTTTTCTCCTTTATTATCTAGACGCTGATATTGTTGACGTATCTGCAGCGCAGGCTTTGACAGTTACAATGTTGTTGGAATCAACAGCCATTGTGTACTTTGTAGCACCTACTACTCCGGTTGGATCGATAGGTATAGATTTTAGGTATTTGTTTAAAGTGGACGTTAAATCTAAACAAGCGGTTCCGTTGGCTGAGCAGGTTCCTGTACCTATTGCACAACCTACTGCGGATGTACCGAGCTGGATTTCGTTAAGTGGTGATGTGGTTGGTAACACACCCTTGTTATCAATTATATATTCGTGAACTGCAGACAATATAGTATCTACGTCTGAGGTTCTTCTTGCGTCTTTAGAATCCTTAAGTCTTTGTGCTGGATTTAAAGCCACGAAAACTACTACGGCTAACGTTGCAATAATTGCGACAACTAACAAAAGCTCAATTAATGTAAAAGCTTTTTCATTTTTGGGCAGTTTCATTATTTTCTCCTTAAAAAATATCTACTGCATAAAGTCTAGGGCTTAAAGGGATAGATGTCAATTCAAATCCAGTAGGAAGTGAGTTAATATTTGTATTTATCTTGAGGCGGATATGTTTCCATTATCGGCTGCGCAGGCTCTAACGGTTACAATATTGTTAGCATCAACTATTACAGTGTATTTTGTAACATATTGTGTGCCGGTTGGATCTATTGGCATGACGTCTAGGTATTTTACGAGTTTTACGGATAAGTCGGTGCATGCTGTTGATAGCGCATTGCATCCTCCGGTAACAATACCGCACCCAGAAGTTGCAGTACCAAGTTGTACCTCGGCCTGTGGCGAACTTACAGGAAATGTACCTTTTGTATCAATAACATATTCATGTATTGCTGATAAAATCTGGTCAACGTCAGTAGTTCTTCTAGCGTCTTTTGCATCTTTCAGTCTTTGTGCTGGGTTTAACGCAAGAAATACTATAACGGCAAGGGTAGCAATTACTGCCACGACTAAAAGAAGTTCTATAAGTGTAAAGGCTTTTTGGTTATTGGGCAGTTTCATCTAAAATAGAAAAATTTTTTTACTATGTTAAGGATAGATCTGTATAAAACAAGTGTCAACTTTATTTTTTCTGAGAATAATTAAGGGCGCTGGTTTGTTGTCCCAGCACCCTTAAATGTATTCGAGTTTAGATTTCTAAATTTATCTAGAAACTACAATTGTACCTGTGTCAGCCGCGCAAGCTTTAACGGTTACAATGTTATTTGCATCAACTGTGATTGTGTACTTTGTACCTGCGGCAGTTCCTGTTGGATCTATAGGCATAGATTTTAGGTATTTATTTAACAGTGTAGACATATCATAGCAAGCTGCAGCTACTGCAGAACAACCACCAGTTGATATTGCACAACCTGACGCTGATGTACCTAGCTGGACTTCTGCTTGTGGTGAAGATGTTGGTAATGCACCTTTATTATCAATTATGTATTCATGAACGGCTGACAGTATTGTGTCTATATCAGAAGTTCTTCTGGCATCCTTGGAATCCTTTAATCTTTGTGCAGGATTCAAAGCAACAAATACGACTACGGCTAACGTGGCAATAATTGCGACTACGAGTAAAAGTTCAATAAGTGTAAAAGCTTTCTCATTTTTAGGCAGTTTCATTTTAATAATTCCTTAAATATCTACTCCATAAATACTATGTCTAAAATATATGATTGTCAATTTTAGGTCAGATTTCTATCCAAGATGAAATTGTAATTGCATTTGCTCTTGTAACTATTATCTTAAGTGTTGTTACGTATTTGGTTGAATCGTTTGTAGTAACTGTAAGCGTATAAACTCTTAACACATGTGTCACTGTAACTGCACATGACGTTCCATTAGGAAATGTTATAGTTCCTCCTGTATAACCAGCAGCAACTCTTAAGCGTGCTAACGCTTCTTCGGCGCAGCTATAAGCTTGGTCCCGTTCGGTAGCTCCATTTGTGTTTGCCAGCATTGCCTGTCCCTGCCCTATTGATAATAGTGAAATTGTTCCCACGATAATTAAAATAACCGCCGACAATATTAAAACAGTTAGCATTGCCGCAAATCCATTTTTACGCGCTTCTTTGTGTTTTTGTACTATTAGTTTTGTATTTTTCATTAGTTACTCCGGAGTTCCGCTGCACTTCGTACTGTAATACTGTAAGTATAGTACGGACTGCTTCCTGCGTAAGAGGAAGTCATTGTTAGTATAAAAGACAGGTTTTTCGATCTTAAATCTGTGGGCGAATTATTTTTAAATACCAAACTGGAAACATGTGTACTCGCTGGATTTAATGCAACCGCCGCATTTGCCCCGATCTTTATTTGAGCAATTCCTTGAGGTGTAACGTTAATTAAAATCGGATCGTTTGGTGCGGAACCTCCGATTGAAATTTGGTTTGCCGAACTTGACGCCAAATCTACGTCAAAGTTAGATGATCCTGAGTTAATTGTTCTACCGTTACGTATTTGAGCTTTTATTTTTTCGGTAACAACGTATGCTGCATTTGTAACCTCTCTTTGAGTATTACTCTTTTCACCATTTTGAATTACGGCTAAGGTAAAAGGTATTACAGCTGAAATTAAAACACCAATCAACGCTATATATAACAACAATTCTATGTATGTAATTCCGTTTTTAACATTTTTCATATAATATTCAAATTACTGCACTACTGCGGTTTCAAAATAATTACTTCTTGTGCTGAGTTGGAATTTGCTACCAGTAGCCTATCTTTTGCAGCATGATAAAAGATATTATTGTTAGCCGACGTGGTTGTATAACTTCCATAAGGAACCAGTGCTGTGAGTGTGGATATATCTATTATTTTTATTCCTGCCGTTGTGGTTGCTGTGGACGCAAATAAATATGTTCCCGTCGGATCCGTGTCTATTCCTGTTACAGCTACAGTCCCTGTTGAGTATGTTGATATAAGTGTTGGTGACGAAGGCGCTGTAATATTTATGACCGCGATTGACCCATCCCTTCTACCCACAAAAGCAGTATTTCCGTAAACATCTATGGCTGTACTGGGTGCTGTTCCAGTTAAACTCAATGACCCTGCCAGCGTTGGTGATGACGGTGAGGTTATATTAACTACTTGTAATCCTTGCGGTGCAGTTGAGCTTGCCACAAATGCATAACTTCCTGATACGTATAACGCCACAGCACTGCCGGCCAATGTTAATGATCCCATTAGCGCTGGTGAAGTTGGTGAAGTTATATTTAATACAATAAAATTAGGTGATGGTGTTGAACCTGCCCTTGTAAGGTACGCCCTTGTTCCTTGGACAAAGACATCGGTACCTGCATTATTACCTGCAGCATTGTAACTTCCCGATAAAATGGCTGCAGTTGGTGTGGTCACGTTTACTACTTCTAGTTCATTAGCTGTGGCCGAATTTGCCACATATGCATAGTTTCCGGTCATAGCATGATTAATTCCTGCAGGTTTACCTGGTAAGTTGATGCTTGATGAAATGGAAGGCGATGATGAATTTGTGATATTTATTACAGCAAAGTTAGATGATGCCGCTACCACGGTGACGTACGCAAAGTTACCACTTGCTGCTATATCGTATCCTCCTGTGCTTCCGGTTAAATTTACAATGGCGTCTTGCAAAGGCGAACTATAATTTCCTATAAATTTCAATTCCCAGTTTGTAAAATAATTATTGAATGATACAGAATTACTTCTTGTCGGTGAATAATTCCATGTAGTCGTGATATCCGCACGCATTGTGTTTGCATCTACGGTACCTCCAGATGCAACTATATTTCCGTTAGCGTCTCTTTGTACCGTTGAGATTGATATGGCTCTATAATATTTGTCAAAATTATCGGAACCTGCTTTAAGTACCCACCCATTAGTTGAAGAAGCTACGCCGTAGTTTGATCCTGCTGTTAGTGCCGCGTACGATTCATTTTTTATAGACCTTACAGCTTCTTTACCCTCAGAATTAAATTCACTTGCTTGTAATTGCTCTATTGCTAATCGGCCCATACCCAAACCATCCACAGTTAACGTCATTATTCCGGAGGCAAACATTACAAATAGTCCTGCAGCTAAAATGACTTCTATTACTGAGAATCCATTTTTTTTACCTTTTACAATCGTCATCGACTTACAACTCCCTGTGTGTTTACTGTAATTGTTTCGGATCTTTCAGGTTCGGTCAAATTTATGGTTACAGGTGCAGCAACATTACCTGTGGGTTTTAAAAATACAGTTTCCGTGAATCCGGTTATCGCTATATTTGGGTTTAATGCTGTTGTTTCATCAAAGGCTGCGGTTCTAGTAGCATACGTAGTGCCTGAGAAAAGTACCATATTACCTCCAGTGTAAGTTACTCCCCAGTTACTATTTTGTTTATCGGACATAGCATAGCTTTGAGCTTTTCTCATCGTGGCTACTATTTGTTCTGCCGTACGTGTTACGGAGGTTTGCATTATAAGTCTGCTGAAAAGTGGAGTTCCAATAAGACTCAGAATTATGATAATGGTAACAACCAATAACATTTCTGATAATGTAAAACCTTTCATTTTAGTTATGTATACTACCGGTAAATTGATAAATTGGTGTAATAATTGCGAGTGCTAAAAATGCAACGAAAAAACCAATTACCAGTAAAAGTGCCGGTTCCAAAATTGTTGAAAGATTTTTCATTAGGTTATCTACCTCATCTTCAAAATAGTCTCCTAGATAAATAAATGACTCATCCAATTTTCCGGTTTTCTCCCCTACCCCAATCATCTTTACAGCAATTTTTGGAATGTATTTATATTTTTTGTTACGCAGTTCCGAAGAAAATGTTGTTCCCATGGTAACGGATTTTAAAAGATCTCTAAGGTAGTCTCTAAAAATTAAGTTTGATGTTGATAAGCTTAATGTATCTAGAGTTTTAGCTATTGGAACACCACTTCGTAGCATTGTTCCGATATTTCTGCATATTATTGCCATTTCTATGTTTCTATTAAAGTTTCCAATTGTTGGAAGTTTGAGTATGAGAGATTGCCAAGCATATCTGATTTTTTTGTTTAACAACGTTAACCTAAAAAGTACTCCAAGTGCAAAGATCCCGCCGAAAATTTCATATCCATGGTATTTCATTAAGTCTGCAAACCATAACAATATTTTTGTTGTAATCGGAAGATCCACGTCCATTGATTGAAACAAATCGGTAAGTTTTGGAAGTACATATAAGCTGATTTGCGCGCTAACAATAAAGGCTGTGATTAATACAATTGAAGGATACATTGATGCTGCTATTACTTTTTGCCTGAATTTTCCGTCACGTTCTAGTTGTTCTGTTAAAAATTTTAAACTTTCGTCGAGATCGCCCGATTCTTCACCGGTTCTAACAAGGTTTATGTAAATAGCATCAAAAACTTTTGGATATCGTGACAAAGCGGTTTGTAATGTGCGTCCCTCTGAAACATCTTTATAAATGCTGGTTAATATTTTTTTGAATCCCGAATTGGCGCTTTGATCTGATACAGTTTCAATTGCCTCGGCAATAGGAATACCTGCCTTAAGCATGATTGCTAAATGTTTTGTAAATAAAAGTTTGTCTGTATTAAAACTCATAAATTATCCTCAATTATCCTCGAGTTGCTCTTAATATTTCGTCCAGCGTTGTAATTCCCATTACGGCTTTACCTATTCCGTCTTTAAGCATTGTTGTCATGCCCTCTTTTACCGCTTGTTGTGCTATTTCGTCTGCGGTTGCCTTTTGTGTAATCAGTTTTCTTATTGCGTCCGTGATTTCAAGAATTTCAAAAATACCAATTCGGTCGGCATATCCTGTGTTATTGCAAACAGGACATCCTTTTCCCATGTAAAGTGTATCAGTCGTTTTACTTAAGGTTAAGCCATATTTTTTCGTTATTTCAGCTGGAGTTATGCTGTAAGAAACCTTGCAGGAGTCACAAATTTTTCTAACAAGTCGTTGTGCAACAATTACGTTAACAGTTGAAGCTATTAAAAACGGTTCTATATCCATATCAATAAGTCGTGGCAGAGCTGTGGCGGCGTCGTTTGTGTGTAGTGTGGATAAAACTAAGTGTCCTGTCATTGCGGAGTTAATAGCTATTCCCGCAGTTTCTGAATCTCGAATTTCTCCCACATATATAATGTTTGGGTCCTGTCTTAATATTGAACGTAAACCGGCGGCAAATGATAAGTTGGTTTTATTGTTTACTTGGATCTGGGTAATTCCTTCGATAGTATATTCAACCGGATCTTCGATTGTAGCTATATTCACTTCCCTCGTGTTTAGTATTTTTAATATGGAATACATGGATGTAGTTTTACCTGAACCAGTAGGTCCTGTTGATAAAATCATTCCGTAAGGTTTTGTAAAACCATTTGTGACCTTTTTAAAATCTTTTTCGCTCATTCCTAAATCTTGCAATCCGTATTGGTGTGACGTTGACGTTAAAAGTCGTAAAACGCAGTTTTCTCCCCCAACTACAGGCATAATAGAAATTCTGATATCAATTTCTTCCTCCTTAACTTTTTCCTGCATTTTTCCGTCTTGTGAACTCATGTGCTCATCCGTTCTTAGCTTAGAATCCACTTTTATTTTGTTAATTATTTGGTCATGTGTAGTTTTTGGGATTGTTAACATGTCGTGAAGTGTGCCGTCGATTCTAAACCTGATTACCGAATGCTGATCTCGAGGCTCTATATGAATATCTGATGCCCTATTATCATAGGCGTATTCCACAAGAGTAATAACAATTTTATCTATTGGTAAGTTGTCGTCGAGAATTTTTCCTAACTTTGCTCCTTTATTACTTACGGTTAAGTCTTTGTAAACTGTTTCCAATTTCTTTTTAAACAAATGCAGGTTTTCTTTAATATCAAGTTCGGTTGCGTAATAAACCTCAACAGGCAAGCCACTTTTCTTAGAAAGATTATCCATAACCTCTTTGTTGTTTGGATTAGTGGTGGCAACTAAAAGTTTTCCTTGATCTCGTTTAAAAGGTATGATCTTAAATTTCTCGGCAAATTCTGCGGGTACAATGCTTATAATGTTTGGCGGAATGTTTACATTCGCAAGCCTGATTAGTGGAAATTTAAGTAAATCGGCAATAAGTTTGCCAAGGTTTTCGTCAGAGATAAAATCGTTTTCAACTAAATATACGCCCAAATCAGTGTTACTACTTTTAGCTTCAGCGATAGCTTTATCCAGTTGCTCTTTTTTAATAAGCTCTAATTCAATAAGGGAATTAACAAGTTGTTGATCTATTGGGGCAGGCATTATTAATAAATATTATCACAAATCAGCTTTTATTTTTTCGATTATACCCGATAGTGCTGTGTCGCTTTTTATAATGTAATCTTTCGCTCCAAGTTTCATCGCTTTTTTAACATCTTCGTCTTGTCCCAAGTTTGAAGTGACAATAACAGGGATATTTTTAAACTTTGGGTCCGATTTTACAGTTTGTAGCACAGTAAATCCGTCTACCACAGGCATGACTAAATCCAAAAGTATTACATCGGGAGTAAAAGTTTTTAATTCTTCTAAAAATTCTTGGCCATCTCCTGCTACACGGACTTCAAAGCCTTCTTTGGTAAGTTTCACTCTATATATATTCTGTAAAAATCTGTCGTCTTCGGCTATTAGTATTTTTTTCATAGATTTACTTTTTAATTAATTCTTGTACGATGGCTATAACGTCTTCAAGTTTATATTTTGCTTTTAATAAATATTTATCTGCGCCAAGTGCTAATACTGTTTTTACGGTTTCATCTCCAGCAGAATTGCTTACAACAACAATAGGAATATTTGCCCATTTAGTATTTTCTTTAACTTTTTCAATAAACTCCAGGCCATTCATCCCTTTTAAGTGGTAATCAAGCCAAATTGCATCTGGATTCTTTTCCAAACTTTCCATGTAGTCCAATGCTTGTTCTGCACTTGTACAGGAAATAGTTTCAAAGTTATGTATTGTGAGTTTTTTAACAATAGCCTTTAATAAAAGTTCTTCATCTTCAATTACCATTATTTGTATAGACATATTTAATCCCATAATAACTTGCTACGACGCTAACTGTCAATTGACACAGAACCTTCTTTTTTGGTAGAACCAGACAAAGGTAGTGAAAACCAAAAAGTTGTGCCCTTTCCTTCTTCACTCTCGTACCATATTTTACCCCCGGATGATTCAACAATTGCTTTAACTAGATATAATCCTAATCCGTTACCATCGGTTTCGGTTTTTATTATATTTTCTCCGCGGTAAAACTTTGTGAATACTCGGGCTGCATCTTTTGCTGGAATTCCATAACCGTTATCTGTAATTTGGGTAATTAAATCCTTGCTATCTTTTGATATAAAAATACTAATTTCTCCGCCAGTCGGCGTGTATTTAATAGCGTTCGATAATAGATTCAAGAATACTTGCCTGATAAGTTTTTTATCAATATCAATTTCTGGTAGATTTTGATTAATACTTAATAGTGGCCTTATTTCTTTCTGTTCGAATTTTTGTGTTAGTTCAAATACGGTATTATTAATTAGCTCTTTTATATCGGTTGGTTGTGGATCGATAATAATTCTTCCCGACTCTATTCTGGATACGTTTAGCAAGGAGTTAACCAGTTCAATCATACGTTCGTTGGAAAGGTTAATGTTGTTTATAAACTCCATTTGCTCTTTTTGTAGTTCACCAGCATCGCCATCTATAAGCATTTCTAGGTACCATTTAATTGCCGATAAAGGTGTTCTAAGTTGGTGTGACGCTAGAGATATAAATTCTGTTTTCATGCTGTCGATATTTTTTTCTTTGGTAATGTCTCTAAATACGCAAATCTCTCCGGTCAATTCTTTTTTTTGAATGATTGGTGTAACAGTAATTGCTACAGGGAATGTTGATCCATTTCTTTTTACGTAGTATAAATCCGCCTGTACATCGGTTTTAATAGACAGACCTGTTTTTAGGACCTTATTAATTATTCGATCACTATCTTCTATAGTTGCCCCGTGGGAGTCTACCGATTTCACAACAGAGCTGTATTTTCTTCCTATCAGTTCCTGATAAGAAAATCCCAAAACGTCTTCGGCGGCTTTATTTACAAAAATTATGTTCGTAGATTTATCTGTGGCTATAATGCCTTCACCTACTCCGGCTAGTAAAACATCTTGCTTAATTTTGTCTGCAGCGACATCATCTAAGATATTTTGAATAGCTTTTCGTGTTTCTTCCAGATCGTGATTTCTTTCGGACATTTCTTTATTACTCTGCTCCAGCTGACTTGTTCTTTGCTTAATTTTATCTTCAAAATTGTCGTAAATTTCTCTAAACTTATCAGTCATATTATCAAAAGCTACAGATAATTCTCCGGTCTCATCTTTAGTATTTATGCTTACCTTGTGATTTAAATCTCCTGCTTCGATTATTTTTACGCCTTTGGTAAGGGCAACAATTGGTTCAGTGATCTTTTTTGAAAAAATGAACCCAAAGATTGTGAATAGTGTTAAGCCGCACAAAAATATAAAAATAACGATTTCTAATAAATTTGTGTTCTCAGCCAGATATTCAGATTTATCCATTTTTGTAATCAAGCACCAGCCGGTTTCGGATATATAATTATGCGTGCCTATTGTTTGGATTCCACGATAATCTGTATAAAATTTAACAATATTCGGATCATTATCTTTGTTATTTAGGCATTCGGTAACGTTTTGAGTCGTGTTTTTCTTTGCTAACAATATGCTGTTGTCCAAAAATCTAGACGGTGAAATAAAGAAGCCATTTCCATTTACGATATAGGTTTCTCCTGTATCACCCATACCACTTCTGTCTAGTAGTAACGCGTACAATTCTGTTGTGTCTATTTCTGCCACAACTACGCCAAGGGTTTTTCCTGTAGCATCATCTTTAATAGGTGTCGAAATCGCATATACGAGTGCTTGATCATCTTTTGAGTTGTACATATCTTTAAAATACGTTTTGTTTTGAGCTTGAGTATAAAAATCGTCATTGGAAAAATCGGTTCCTTCATGCTCTTTACTAGAGGATGCAACTACCTTGCCTGATGTGTTTAAGATAAACATTTGAATAATTTGAGGTGTTTCTTTTATTGATCTGGTCAATCTTTGCTCCGCTATGTTTTTTTGGGATATATAATTCCTATCTTGAGTGTTTGTGTTTAAAAAATCTCTAAAAACTGTGCTTGCTCCCATTAACGAAATCATTTCTTTTTGATCCTTTATGTATAGTTCTAGAGCATTAAATCGCCAAATTGACGCGGTAGTTATGTGTTGAGATATTTGGGTAAATATAAGATTATTGGCAAAATTTAGTTCAATTGTTGTTGCTACACCAAATATAACTATAAATATAACTAAAAATATTGTTACGATCTTGGATCTTATTTTCATTGGGCAGGTTTACTTTCCTAATTAAATTATATAGGAATCGCGTGAAACATACACTAACCGAGTAAATATTGTGTATACTTTTAGTATGAAAAATTTCGAATGGATTCCAGATTACAGCGTAAATGTTAAGTTAATCGACGATCAGCATAAGTATTTTATATCCTTACTGAATGAAGCATATGGTTTTGTAGCCGAAAAACGTTCTTCTGAAGATATACTAAATATTCTTGGCAAAATTCACGATTATGCTGTATTACACTTTAAAACTGAGGAAGAATATTTTGATAAATTTGATTTTGAAGGCACCGCAGAACATAAGGCCGCACATAAAGGTTTGTTGTCACAACTAGATAAGCTGATAGCAAAAAAAGATAGTACTGATGTATATACTTTTGGTGCGGAGCTTTTGGATTTTCTCGAAGATTGGTTGGTGCATCACCTGGATTATATGGATAAAAAATACGTGAAATGTTTTAACGATCACGGTTTGTACTAGATTGTATTAACGGGACTAAGCTTTTCAAGTAACTTCACAAATATTTCCGCGCCTTCGTTGTTGTTGTCGAATATTTCGGGATGAAACTGAAACCCGTATATATTTTTACCCTCATGTTTTATGGCTTCTATACCGTCTTTTGATGTTGCAATTGCCACTAACGGTTTAACCACGCTTGTTACAACCCAGCGGTGGCGTTCTTCTACTTTGTAAGTATCTTGTGTAAATATAGAATCGTTGTTTACTACTTTTATTTCCATTAAGCTTTCTTCTTTAAATGGCAATTCTCTAAGTTCCGCGCCAAAAGCGTAAGCGATTATTTCAAATCCCATGCAAATACCAATAATTGGTTTGGTGCTGTTTTGGATAATAGCTATCTCTTTGGCATATATTTCAGGCTTTTCCATTACAGGTGATTGGATACTGCCGCTAAGAATTAGTAGATCGTGTTTTTCTACGACAGTAGCATTAAGTTTTTCTTTGGAAATAACACTCACGTTATGTTGAGACAATATTTTTTCTAGTTCGCTAAGATGTTCCGTTCCGTTATCTACTATTAAAATATCCATACGATCTATTGTACTTTAACAACCACGGACTTGGTGTCTATTTGTTTTCCGTTTATATCGTACGAAACTATTTTATAGTAGTAGTTATTCCAAGAGTGCACGCTGTTCATAAAAAAGTTTGTATCCGTTGGAGTATTTGTACCTATTAACGTGGACGCTGTTGGTGTAAAGTTTTCAATTGTCGATCGGTAAATTTTAACTTCTTTTAGTGCGCTAGGATTGCTAATGTCCCATGTTAGTTTAATTGATTTATTTACCCAATCTATAGTCGCTTTGGCATTGCTTATAGTGCTTAAGGCTTTTGTTTCAATATGCTTGTGACTAATATCGCCGTCGACTTTCAAATACAATGTATATTTACCAACTGGAGCTTTTGTTGGGTTACTATAATCTTTCCATTTATCGGGATTATAGGTTTTGGTCCAGCCTTTAACCCATTGATATTTTATTTCGTGACCATCGTCGTTGGTTAGTTTTACTTTTGTTCCAAAGTCGTATTTTCCGCTGGAACTTTTTGAGGTTGTAAATTTTATATGTGTTGAACCGGTGCTTTGCTGTGTATCTGGTATATCTGCAGTATCTTCTTGAGAAACATCAACTGCATTGATGCCCATTAATACAGGATACGCATCGGTTACCCTCCATAGTGGTTCATCATTAAAATTCCATGCATACATAGGGGCATTTGAAGAAGTATTTTTAAATACATCTGCAGAATTTGCTCTGTCATATTCTTCAACACTTTGCTCGTCCCAGCCAATGGCTTCTCCGTTACCGATGCCGTTGGTTTGTGTATTAAACCACCAATTATTGGAAAAATATGTTTCTTTGCTGTCTATGTCTCCCAAAGAACCAATCAAACCTCCGTTTGGTGTTACCCCTGTGGTTGTACCTACATTAAAAGTACCTTCCATTTGAATGCTATTTGCATAGCTAAACGGACCACTAAATCCGGTTACCGAATTTACTCCCACTAATCCGCCTACACCTGTATTAGTATCTTCGGCGGTGAATGTTGCAGTTACGCTACCACTGTTGTATGAGTTATAAAAATCTATTTCCGGCGCAAATCCAATTAAACCACCTACTCTTTTAAATCCCTTAACATTTCCATGGTTATAACAATCGGACATATTTGCTGTAAGACTTGCCCCAATTAAACCGCCGGCAGTGTGTGTTGCGCTGTCGCCGTTAACATATCCGGCGTTATAAGATTTTGTAAGTGTGATCCAATATCCTGAACCTGCAAGGCCTCCCAGATATAAGGTTCCTATAGATTTAACCATGCCTGTGTTGTATGAACTATCAATGTTTATTGTGAATGCTGAACCAATTAACCCTCCTATTCCCTTATTTTCTGTGGGGCCAGTGTATGTTCCTGTTATTTTTGCTGTGTTATATGAATAATTTATATTCGTGCTGTTTCCTCCACCGATTAGTCCGCCTACAAGGTACTCTCCTGAAACAGGACTCGAATTATGTGAATAATTCAATGTACAGTTATTTACATAACCAATTAAACCCCCGATCCTGCGTAATCCGGTGACTGTACCTGAAAATGATGTTGTATCTAGTAGGGAGTCTTCCACATAGCCAACTAATCCTCCAACTTTTTCACCACTACCGGGTATGGTTACGTCATAATAAGCTGTTACATTAAGATTACTTGTAACGTTTAGGACTAAACTTGAACCAGTAATATTTCCAGCTAGTGATCCCACTTGTAGTGCTCCAGTTATACTTCCGTTTTCCATGGTAAAGTTTTTTATTTCCGCACTACCTGATACATTTCCAAAAAGTCCTACAGCAGTTTCTGTTGGTCTGTTTATAAAGAGATTTTTAATTTTAAAACCTTTTCCGTCAAAGTGACCGGTAAATGGCGCATCGAAGCCTATTGGGTTAAATCCTAAATGGTCATGCCAGGGTAAAGTTATGTCAAAAGATGGATCGTTTGGATTAGTTGCTGCACAGTCAATATCCCCTACCAATTCAAAATATGAAGTTACATAATTTCCAACTCGTTGGAGTTGCACACAATCGTTTACCATATAAGGAGTACCTTCAGTACCGTTACCGCTGGCAAACACTGCTTCGGCGCTGGTTGTTTTTTGAGGAAATAATGTGAAAGCTACTGAAAGAACTAAAAAGGATACTATAAACTTTTTGGCAGTATTCATTAATAAATGATATATCACTGAGAAAAATAAATAAATAGTAAATTGGGGCAACCGGCTTCGTACAGGTTGCGAAACCTATAGGTTTCTGGTAATATACCAACATCAGCCTGAATCTACGGCGCCCAGCTTCCCGATTATGTTGATTTCACGACATGTCGGTGTTTGAGTGAATATACCTCAAATAGTGAAAGAGAAGCTTAACAGGTAACCTCTAGGTTGGAAATGTGATGGTCCCATACTAAATCTATGAAAGACATTGCAAGTATGGAAAACACCCACGCCTGGGATTGAAGGGTAAAATTCGAAACTACTGCTAATAGAAGTGCTACCACTAGAACCGCCACCACTACCAGAAGAGAAACCACTACCACTACTCCTACCGCTCCTGCTTTTTTCTTTAAATGCCCCGAACGAATCCATAACATGGTTCTAAGGGGCAATTTTTTTGCATAATTTTTCACATTAATATTTAGAATATAGTTAAGGCCAAAAAATAAGGGAGCCGGCATCAGTTTTATTTGATGTAGCTCCCTGTTGTTTCTACGAAGTTTTTAAGGTTTCGTAGATTAATTTAGTTGCAGTCTAGCGTGTATTCACCCCCGCAGTCTGCCATTCGATCCATTGTTTCATCGGCCCCAAAGCGCGTGGTGTGAATGTGTTGCTTACCACAGTAGGGGCAAACTTCAACAATCAACCTTTTTCCTGCCATGCAATCGCCGCCGATACGAGGTTTCACCATGACTTTTTCCAGTGTAACATCGTACGCGTCAATATCTTCTGGCAATCCAGTTTGTTTAGCCATGCCCAGGAACTCGGAAATTGTTCTTGCTCGAGTTGTGGTAGCCGAATGAATTTTTTTATTCTCATTCAACTCCATATGCCATGAATTGCCGTCCCAGTACATACGTGCTGATAACATTCTTACCCTTCCTTTTGGTTCGAATAGGTTCCCAAATATTTAAATACCTGGGTTAAAAAAAACAAACTTTGCAGTAACCCTGTTGTCACCGCAACGTTTAAAAACAATACACCTTCCTCCTAGGTTGGTTTAGATTGTGGATAATATAACATAAGGCTTGCTGCTTTACAACCTATAGCGAAAACAGTAGGTGGAAAAAATAACCCTCTGCGTTTCTCATCCGTAGAGGGTTTTTGGTACTAAACTTAAACGTACGACTCAACAAACTTGTGCGCATTTGATGGTCGTATATCAATGACTTCACCGATGTTTGCGCCGCTTTCAACTTTAAAGGTCAAAAACAGATCCTCTCCGGGTTTTTGGGTATATCCAACAAAACGCATTGTTATGTGTCCTTCTGCCAAGGCGACCACACTGTTTGTGCGTGTCACGAGGCCAAAGGTTTTTGTTCCCGCCCTATTCTGGAGTACGTAATACTTTTTTGGAACAAACCTTTCTTTTGCCATATCAGGTTGGCATTGTCCTGATGTGTATGCTCCACCAAGTTGCGGGCAGACCCATACACCTACCGTAGCGTTCAAAGGTAACTTTTGAAACGTGGTTACTGCGTACAGCATCTCATCACGAATTTGCTGTCGCAGTTCCGGGTCGGTTATGTAGCCAGGATCACCAGTTTCACTTCGTTCTGAAAACAAAATGTCCACAGCATAATTCACTGAGTTGCGCGTGCGTTGAGTAATGGCCCACACAACTTCGATCTTATCCGGCGTCACAACATTACCGTTTTGGCTCAATGTTTCGGCCAAAGTTTTCATCAGTAAATCTTCCAACGCTTCCTGTATTCTTTCCAGCCGTTGTGGCGTAGTGGAAATTTTATCCAGGTCCTGCTGTTTTGCCCAAATTCTTATGCAAGGCATGTTAGTTTTCCTTTTCGCTTTCAGAAATCCGGTCGACGTTGCTCACCATGATGTCCACTGTCTTTCCTTTGTGCTCGCCATCGAGAACCTCAAAGGTTAAGTAATTGCCATCGAATTCCAGATTCGGTTGCAAAAACTTTAAGCGCACTTCTGGCGCGGTAAAAAGCACACGTTTGTCGGAGTTTGTTTCAAAGGTAAACGTGGTCAGCCCTGGTACATTGGATAATATGTACTCTTTTCCTTCAACAAAATCTTTTAAGATCATCTTTCCTCCGTTTCCGTTTATTCCGCTACTTTATTTGTTGCGGTTAATATTGCAATTGCTTGGTATTGTAGCTGTACTCGGATAAAAGGTCAAACGCTATAAGATGTTCGCGTGAATTAGAGGTTTAACTTATTTATTAGTCACAAATCGTGTCTTTTGGACAACAATAATTAGGATTTGGCCAAATAGGACCTTGATGTATATATTCTCCTTTGGCACAAGTAATAGTAGGTTTACCTAAGAAGGATTTCATGTAAAAGAAAGAATACGAAAAATATGCCATTAAAATTAATATAATTATGCCAAGTAAGATTGCAATCTTTTTCATATCTTAGTTTAGTTCTATTTAATTTCTAGTGTCAATGGAATTTTTGTGTTGTTAAAGAATAAAAAAAATCAGGGTCTTTAGCAGCATTTTAACTGTCAAAGACCCTTTTAGTGCAGATATTAACTTATGCCTCTTCCTTTACTTTTTCAGCGGAATCAAGCACGAGAAATGGAAGGATTTCAATTTCTCCCGTTGTAAATTGAACCTTCGTGCCGTGGAAAAATCCTCTGCCCGTGGCACTTGGATACCAATCTATTTCAAGGATGGTGAATTCCAGGGTTAGCGGCTTGTTGTCTTCGTCGTGAACATTTATCTTGTATTTTTCGCCCACTTTCATACTATCGATTTTCATTGGCATAGCTGTCTCTCCTTTTATAATTTCGCATCAGATCGTATGCGATTAAATTCCTAACTTAAACCTACTTTGGTAAATAGACTTAAGTTAGGGGACAAGCAGTAAAATTGTGCTACTGTTTGTCCCTTGTTACACTGCGCATTTTCTGATTACTTTTAGTACCCGTAAAAATGAAAATACCTGGACATTATCGTTTCTGATTCCTTCTGGCGCACTTCGCAGTACCATAAATTCTTTCGTGCTGTTTTGAACCAGTATCGAATTAATCCATGCCCGAGGTTATAGTTATCAGCATGGTCCTCCACTGTTTCCACACCTGCACGTTGTTTGTATGTGTTCCAGATGGTGTGTATTGCAGGCGCCCATTGATCTCCCAGTGTGCTATTTTTGAGAAACTTTTCAAAATCTTCTCCGTCAAGTCTTTGCAGGTGAAGATTTAGGACTTCATCCGGGGTCAAAATTACCAATCCTTTTGATCTCTTTGAGATTACTCTGCTGGGTTTTTCAATAAAGTAAAACTTTTTATTTTCCCCAGTAATCTCGGCAGTTTCACCGCATTCCATCAGTACTTGATGTAACTTATCCAAAATTTCTATTGTAGCCTTTATCGTTTTCACGTCGTCTCCTTTGATTATGATTCCGCAGTCATTTATGCGGTTAAACTTCCTAACTTAAATCTACTTTAAAAAAATAAACTTGAGTTAGGAGGCAAAGCAGTAAGGATTTCTACTGTTTGCCTCTTGTGCTAAATATACATCCTTCTGTTTATTTCTGGCGACTTAGGGATGCAGACGCATCGTAAATATCGGTTGCCAGAAATCCGTTTTTCTCCAAAGCCAGACAACAGCCTCATGTTTTTCATTAAAAACAGCGCCATCGCGACCTTTCCATTCTATTGTCCAACCTTCCGGTGCCAACACTTCGTATGAGTCGGAATATGTGTCGTTGGTTATGATGAATCCCAGTTTTTCCAACGCATCTCTGGTGTCAGTTGTTTCATCGCCCATTACTTTGGGTAGCATCATTGTGTTGCGTACCATTTTTTATCTCCCTTTTTATTTTTGATTAGCCGTCATAATTGTGCGGTTTAATAACGATTTATGATGTAATTATAGGATAAAATGGGTAAATAGTCAAACTATAGGGTAGTGGTTTGGTCGTGGATAGGTCTAAATTCCTAGTTGGGTATATAAAAATAATGTTGGTATACCAAGCTGAAAAGCCTGGTGGGAGATTATGGAGGATGTTTGGAACTTTTGCAGAGTCATCGATTAAAAAACTCTTTAGGAAGACTAGGCTATTCTTTGCTTTTACCTGCGTTATTTATATAATCCTCTTTTTCCTCGTGAGGCATATCGTTAGCTTCAGGATGTTGCAGGTGCACTAGTTCGTGTCTAATAACCTCCTCCAAACCCCCGGCCTTTTCTATTTCAATTGGGCATATTGATATGGAATTATTGTTTGGGTGATATTCTCCCCAAACCCCAAAGTATCTCCAATAGCAAACAACATCAGGCGTACATTCAATAATCGGAGGTTTTGCAGTTTTAAGCCAGTTTTCAAGCCATGCTTTTCGCTCAGGTGTAGGTGTGAAATATACTATGTCGTGTTCCTCGCAGAAAGCTTCTGCACCCGGATTATCTTCAAAGTAGTTTTCGATGTATTTGTATATGAGCATCTGGTTTTAATGATAACACTGGTATTTTATTTGCGTATTGTGTGTTTGGAACTTTTGCGTTGTTACAGCTTAATTCCCTTATTCCTTACAGTACCTGCCTATTATTTGACTTCAGGATAGTACTTTAATAGGAAATCACAACCAGCTGCAATAGCCTCATCAAGATTTGCCCATAACTTTGTTTCAAAAAACTTTCTTAAAGGAAGTTCGTTTGGTTTTCCAGTTTGGTTAGGACTTGAAAAAAGCGTTAATGCTTCTTTAAGAAGCTCATATTTTTCTAAGTCCAGTTTATTTCTTAATGAATCGTAATAGTAATAGAACATAAAATGGTTTAGTTCATGTTTTGCGATATCCATTTGTTCTGAGGCATATTTGTAGTTTGCAAAGAAATACTTATCTTCATAAGAATATGGACATATATTATTGGTTGTTAAATACAGTGTGACGTTTTCAAACGGAAAGGGTTTATTATATAAAAATTCTAAAGAATAAATTACTTGGCTTCCTACAGCGTTCCAGCGGTCTTCAAGGGTTTTGATGCTATTTTTGAGCAACTGTGGGTTTTCATAGTTCTTTTTAGTTAGGTAAGAAAGTACCTCTGTATATGCCGTTTCCTTATCTTTTGTGTTAGCCAAAATATTTTGTAATTCCTGATCAAGTCTTTCGAGTAATTCTTTTTTTGGGTTTACTCTGCCATGTTCTAAAGCTTCAAATTGGTAGACGTAGCTAACGTAAGTTTCAGCATCTTTCTCTAAGGAATATTGAATATTTAGATTAAGCATACGTGTAGTTTAGCATTTTGGTGCCGGAGGTGGGCTTATCGTTCAAAACCCCACATTTGTTGTATCATGGTGGTATGGAACTTAAAACAGTTAAGTTACAAAAACATTTCCACATGTACTGTGCTATGTTTTATGCTAATAATCGCACTATTGGCTACAAAGATTGGGTTTCTGAACTCAAAGATAAGGTTGTAGCAATACTTGAGAAATCAGGAACTCCAAAACTGGATATGCCCATGCATAGCTACCATTATCTTATGGGAATATTTAACTCCGCTGGCTATGATGATAACGGTAAGTTTATGCTTCCTGCCAAAGAAGTTTTAGATTATGTTGACCGAATATCTTTATTACCGGAATTACAAAATCTGTGGAAACAATACGAACCGGATTTTGATAAGCGCCTAAACGAATTTGAAGAACGTTTTAGTGATATAGAAAATCTTTTTAAAAATCACTTCGACTTCGAACCTGATATTAAGACTTTTTATTTAACTAGAAATTGGGATACATCAGGAAAATGTATAAAAACTAAAGATGGTTATTACATTATGGTTGGATGGAAAAAAGAAGGAATAAATTTAAGTCAAATACTGCACGAATTAACTCACAGCTATTTAGATAAATGTACCTTAACCATTCCAGAAGATGTAGTTGATTATCTCAAAAAAATGCCAGAAGAAGTTTTGGGATCATACGCGGATCCAAGTACTTATGTAGAGGAATCCATAATCCGTGCACTTGTAGTGTATTTAAGTCATTCAGAAGAAAACATACAGAATTATTCATTAGTAGGAACTGATTTAGATATGCTATTGCCTGCAAAGTATTTAGAGGTTTTGGAAAAAGATAAGCCCGAAAAATTGACAACAGACTATCTCAATAAAATAAAATATTAAGTTAACACAATTTTTCATTAAAAAAAGGTAAAGGGACTACTTCTAAGTATATAAGAAGTAGTCCCTTTGTTTGTGACAGGTGTCGTTAGTCTTTTGGACAGGAACTGTCGTGCGGACACGGGTCGTTAGTGTTGCCGCTGCAAGAATGACCGGAACTGTCATCTGAAGAGCATTTTCCATCAGAGGGACATGTCTCAGCTGAGCAGTTTGCGTTTACAGCTAACCGAGGTTGCCATCGAACAACTTGCGTGAAATCGGTACCCATTGTTATTTTCTCCTTTCTATAAGAATTCTAACAACATGTCTTGTAGAAGCATCTGCTTCACAATTATACAAGACTCTTGAAAGGTATCTTCGCCCAGGAATCTTGAAATCGGACAGAATCCTTGGCAATTCCACCTTGCGAAGCATGTTGAACATAGCTTTTCAGGTAATTGACCATGTTTTGCTATAAGTGCTTGTGCATCTTGGTCTATTTCAGGTTGCTTTATGGCGGGTTTGAATTTGCCATAGAAAAACAACTCCGCGCCGGGATCTTGCTTTTTTGTAACGCGCGAGCACCCTGAAATGGAACCATCCGGACATACACAAAACATGGTACCTGTACTTGCTCCACAGAATTGCAATTTATCCTTGCGGAAAGTATCTAACGTGCAGACAATGCGAATACCCAGCTCTAACCCGACCTTGCGCGCTTCAGTGTAATATTTTACAAAGAGCTGCGGATCAACGTCTAAATGGGTAGCTCCACGTGCCTTTCCACAAAGTGATAAAGGCTCGAAATGTACGAGTCCGTTTACACCATTAAGAACTTCGTGTGCAAGGAATCTTACAAAATTCGGCATTTCCTCCACACTCTTTCTGGTAACAGTCGCACGAATAGAGAAATCTAAGCCAACTTTTTTGAGGTTAGATATTCCCAACATGGCGGCTTTAAACGATCCTTTACCGTTTACCAGAGGGCGTTGTAAATCCTGTACCGGTGCTACACCATCTAGTGAAACGGTGATGTTATCAACGCTGTGTGCTTTTAACCACCGTGCAAAACTTTCAGAAATAAGCGTTGCATTAGTTACAATGCTCACATGCAACGTTAGCCCAAGCGCCTTAGCTTCTTTCAGTGCAAAAATGATACATTTTTTGAGCAGATCTTTGCGCTTTAGTGATTCACCGCCCCCGTGGAATGTTAGCCTAAAATGGGCTCTTCCACGTGCCTTTGCTAAACGCAAACCATAAATTATTGCGTTCTTTGCTACGTCATAGGGAATTGTCATCGTATCGCAACCGGCCCCCGCGTAGCAGTAAATACAGCGAAGATTACAGTCATTGGTCAAAGATACCGTAATTCCTTGTTCACCCGGCAATACTTTATTGGGTATAGCCCAGTGTGCCGGAAGCGACAGTAAATTATTATCTGTAAGAAACTTGACCATAACTGGGTTAAATTCCGCTTTACTACCACCAGCCGAAACAGTATCTAGCAAATTTTGCAGCTGTTCAGCTCCTGCTGGAGATAACTTTGTTACCAGGCCATGCAAGGGAGCGTATAGCAAGAAAAACGGTTGGTTTGGAAATGGAATAAGAAAAAGCCAATCTTTGGGCTTCAGCGTGTCCATAGTATTTTTTCTCCTCTCTATTGTTTCGATTTGTTGGCGTAGTTATAGCATGTATTGGCTAGTATTCCAAACCAGCAGTGCGGTTTGCATGTCTTGGTTTTTACACACCCGCGACTTTGGGCTAAACTGCTGCTATGGAAGACTTTTTAAAGGCAGGAAAACAAACCGAAATGGTCAATCTTTTAGAAGCAACCAAAGAAGACGTTGCTGATATTGTTAACATTCACAAAGACTGTATCTTAAAAACTAATTCAAAAACTTACTCAGAAAACGTTGTCAAAGAATGGGTAAACCAAATAAACGAAAAAAATGTGTTAGATCAGTTTAGCAACACTAAGTGGCTTGTCCTAAAGGAAGCAAACAGCACTGTTGGATTTTGCCAATATGACCTTGACGGCGAAGAGCTTTATCAAATCCAAATAGATCCAAGTTTTCAAGGTAAAGGTTATGGAAAGTTTCTATACTCTTTTATTGAGAGAGACTTTATAAATAACCGCAAAGAAAAGATTTCTTTATTTGCAACCTTAAACGCTGTTCCCTTTTACGAGTCCCTTGGTTTTAAAAAAGTTAAGAGTATTGAGTTTCCTTTGGATAACGAAAAGATTGAAATGGTCGAGATGGCTAAGTGTTTCAAAGAGAATTAGGTTTTCTTGGTAAGATTCCTGTTGGGATATTCGAACTATTTAGTATAGGCTAAACTGCTGCTATGGAAAACTTTTTAAAGGCAGGAAAACAAACTGAAATAACACCAAAAATTACAGAAATAGTTAACTCTATTGAAGTTACTGATTTCGAATTTGTTGTTAAAGCTTTACGCTGGGTTAATAAAAATATTAAATACCCTGCTCCAGATGGTATTGAAAAAAACGATATCTTTAGAACAAGAACCGCAGATCAAATAATAAACGATGGTTTTGCAACTGGCTGCACCGATTTTGCTCTTGTGTTTGTAGCTATTGCACGGGCCAAAGGTATACCCACAAAGTATGTTGAAGTAATCTCTAAATCTTATTTTTCAGACAATCCTGATAGAGTCGGAGGACATGTTTTTGCTGAATGTTTTATAAAAGATGAATGGTGGGGTGTAGACCCAATGAATGGTAACCTAAAATTTAATACGAAATATCCAAACTATGTAGTCTACGCAAGAGGGCTTGATTCATGGGATTTAGGAATATACGATATGAAAAGTATCAGAGAGAAGTTTAGTCAGTTTGCTGTTGAGTATAATGCTAAAAAGGCTACGTCGGCTAATTAAGATTCCTTATAAACTAACTATTTGTACTATAATTACTCCATGTTTGATGCTTATGATGAGTTATTCGATTTAGCCTTAAATATAGTTGTTTCCGCAGCAAAAGCTTCTCCAAACCTTTTAGTAAGAAAACTCTCGATAGGATCCGCACGAGCTGCCAGGATTATCGATGAAATGGAAGAAGCTGGGTTTGTTGGACCGTCTCGTGGAAATAAACCAAGGGAAGTATTGGTAACCGCAGAAGGTGTAACCAGTTTTATAAAATCCTGGGAAGAGGAAAAAAACCAGCGCCAGTTAGCAAAAGCCCATGACGAAAAACAGATAAAAGAATTCTATGAAAAGGAAGCCATTAAATATAAGGATTACGATCACACCGTATTTTTTCCATGGCCTGATGTTTCTGCTTGTCTAAACGAAAAATCGTCAAAGCATGTTTATAGAACTGCAGACGATTTTAAAAATGATCCAAAACACAAAGACATAAAATGTACTGGTTGTAATAGAGGATTAGATTCACTTGATGTGATTTATTTTAAGAGTCCCGATTGGACTTGGTGGAAATTGGCCGGGAGAATGGGTTGGCTTGTTTTATGCGATAAATGCAAGAAGCAGGTTTATTTTGAAGCAGAGGTAATGAATTAGAGTTTTACCAGATTATAGTTTTTCACGTGGGATGCGTCTGTATTACATAGCAAGATGTAGATAGTAGCTTATCGTTACCAAGTGTTTAGTGCGTTTTTCAAGAAGTTCTTCAGTAACATAAAAATCCTTAAAAATATTGTCGTTTAAAGTAGTAACTTCAGCCTGTTGGTTGATTAATTCCTTAACCTCGTATGGAATTGAAATCTTAGGGTTACAGGTATACTCTCTTGAAATAGTTTCCCACTTTTTAACGAAACGTGATGATACGTATCGATTTTCTTTTAGCTTTTCTATAGTGAATGTTCCTCTGCATATATCTTCAACTACACCAACAAAAATTCCTTTAAGTAACAATTCTGCAAGTGAATTTCTTGTTTCAGTGTATTCCGCAATTTTTTCAATAATCGTTATAAAGTTTAGGGAGCAGGGCTGTATTTATTCTACTTTATCACCTCCTAAAATCGCCCATTCCGATTGACCTTGAAGTATTATTCCCGTAGCCCTCTTCACGAAAGAACCTCACAATATCCTTAATTTGTGTCTCGTTATAAACGAGTTTACCGTAAGTAATATACGATCTTAAATCCCTTAATGTTACTAATTTAACAAAATCGTATTCGTCGCTTTGACTGTAACCTGTTAATAATACCAACTTTTTCATGGTTATCTTTTGTGTCCCCCACTGAATGTTGAAGCTTATTAAATATCCATCTTTAATTGCATTATTTAGACGCACGTATATAGCAAGTCCCGAGCGATTAATTTGTTTAACCGGAGAAAAGAAATCTTTATTGGTTGTAGATTCTTGGCGCCAATTCTTAGTTTCTATAAGAAAAATACCTGTTGGTCCTACTACAACGTGATCAATTTGTGCGGAATATATCCAATCATTGTTTCCTTTATCATGAATTCCCGGTCGAAAGTTGAAGCAGGCATTGTTAATAACAGTATATGTGTCAGGGAGTTTTTTAAGCTCTATTAAGGCCATGTGTTCGCCTTTAGCACCGTAAAGGAAAGCACCATTTTCCATTAAAATTTCATAAGTATGCTGTAGCTTGTTTATGTAGTCGTCTTTATATTTAGTGGTCAAGATATCGTGATTAATAAGTTTATAGTTAAGGTCTGATCTTGCATTGTTGATTTCTTCAGTGAATATTTTAAGATGTTTTTCGATTTCAGCATCATAATTGTTTTCTAGTTTGACTCGCGCCTGTGTATATTTATTAACACGTAGATTATTCAATATTTTGCTAATAGGATTTGTGGTGGTACTTTGTGACGTAGCTATTGCAACAGACAAAGCTGCTAATTTGTTATCAATTAAAGCAACTATAGCTTTCTTTTCTACCTCATAATTTTCCACGGCGATATTCAGTGTGTTGTTAGCCTCTCCTATGGTTTTATTGAAGTTTTCTTCTGCTTTTTCGGCGGCGACTTTTATATTTTCATGGTAGCTGTTTAAAAATTCCTCTACCTGCTCCATGGAGTCGAATGTAATCCCTTTTTCTCTACATCTGTTTAATAACTCAGTTAATGAACCTATTTGGTTATACACTATGGCCATAAAGTGATCCTATTGTGTACAAAACAATTAGCGATACTAGTAATGGTAGCATTGGAATAAGAAAATTACATTGATTATGCTGTTTTACGGATCTATAAATGGTTGTAACTAAATTTTAAAGTTTCTTAGGATTTTTTGAATTCGTTTAATTTAAACTTAACCTCGTATAAATAAATTTCGGTGTCCTTGATTTTTTTAAGTGCATAAAACAATTTCTCGTCATATTTGGCAGTGATGATGATACCTTTGGGTGGCAAGCCTTTGCCTTTATTTTCTTCAATCCAACCCATGTATCGTGCTAACTGACCTACAGTAGAGTCGCTAGTTTGATCCCTCTTTAGTTCAATCACGACATAGCGGTCTGTTTTCTTTTCTTTAACTAATATATCAATTATGCCTATTGGTGTGCGATATTGTTGGCTTACAATTTCACCCTCTTCTTCAATCAAATCGTAACTTTTACCTAATTCTGTATTGTCCCAGTTTTCTATAATGAAATCCTCAAGTTGGCTTTCCATATAAAATATTGAAGGATTTGTCGTTCCCTCAGTTTCGGATATGGGTATTTCTTCTGTATAAGGAACAATTTCGTCACCTGTGTCTATTTCCCATAATTTTTTAATGGGGTCACTGTAGAGGAAGGCAGAAATTGTTCTTGCCGATGCTGTTATGCCCTTGTTTTCAAAAAAACCTAATATTAGTTCGTTGGATACTACAATCTTTTTTCCTTGAGTATCTTCATCAAAATCAAGCCCCGATAGTTGCAGAAATTCAAAAATTTTCTTTCTATGCTTGAGAGAAACAGCACTTATGTTTTTAAATGGGTCCCAAGCTGCAACCATACAATTTATTGCTGTACCGCTATTACCTGTTAGGCTATTTCTATTTTTTTCGTTGTATTTATATAATTGATTTACATATTCAATTTTCTTGGAGTTATCGTTTTCAGAGAAGATATTGTTCAATAATTCCTTTAGTCTAGCTTCGCTTTTAATTTCATTAAACATCCTTCTCCAGGCGCCTTGAGGTATCATAGCCTTGGCTATGGCATCACTAGAGTGTGTATTACCTTTTCCGTTTCTGTCTAATATTTTAACAATTTCATCAGTTTCGAAGTCGTTTAATTCATCACTGTTGTTTAAGATTTTGCTTGTCCAGTAATTATGGAAAATTATGCTTTGATTTTTCCAAAGCTCATCCTTTGAGGATGCGTCGTAGTAAGTTAAAAATTCATTAAATGAGTTGATAATATTGTTTTCTAACATGCTGCTTCATTATATACCAAATGATTTCTGAAATTTCTTATATTAAGCAAGCTGACATCGTTATCCACCATAATTACTTTTTCTCTAACTTAAAATGAATCTTATATGTATAAAAATCAATGTTGGGTGCAACAGATAACGCTCTGTGTATCTTTACATCATCTTCAAAGCCTATAATAACCCCTTTAACTGTTTGGTTCTCTTCAGCTAATTCATCTTTAACATAACCCATGTATCTTTGAATTTGACCTACTACAACATCACTTACTCTTCCCTTTTTAAGTTCTACAACAAGGATTTCTTTTTTATCTTTACTTATAGCTAAAATGTCAATTGGACCGGTGTCGCTTGGGTATTGTTGACCTACTATTTCTCCGTCTTCTGAATAAATATCGTAGTGTTGCCCAAGTTCCGTGTGGTGCCAATTTTGTACCAAAAAGTCTTCTAAGTGTTTTTCAAGTGCAAAAAGGCTTGGATCTTCTATTGTTTCGTCCGTAGAGATTATGGAAGCTGGACGGTTACCCGAAATTAAAGCTTCAATTTCGGCTCCGTATTTGGAAATATTACTTAATGTACCAATGCTTCCAGCGGAATTCTTAAGTGATTCACTTATTTCATCTCGAGATAGCGTATCTTGATACCATCTAACTTTTCGTCTATGTGGTAAATTCGCACCCTTAAAATATTCATATTCACCTATTACTTCACCTACAAGGTAGTTTCCTTTACCATCTGGACATAAAACAATATCACCCACAAGAATACCTTTAGTTATTGTATAGAGCATCCCACAGGCCAATCCGGCTGCAACTTTTGTTTTATCTGGGTTCTCTTCTATGTAGATAGGAATGTATTTTTTGTTAAATTCGCGCCAGTTATCCGGAAATTTATGTGTAAAATCAATATCTTCTAACCATCCTGCTCCAATAAAGTTACCCTCAAAGGCTTCTTTAGCATAAATGCTTTTTTGACCTAACATTACTCTATAATAATTTTTCATAGTTTTTAATCCTTCCTCGAATGCAAATAATCCTCAAGAGGCAACAAAAAATAAAAAACTTCATTCATAGTTGGCGTTGGCAACGAAAGACACTTTTGGATGAAACTAAACAAAATCTTTTTGACTTCGTTTAACACTTCAATTTTTGCAAACACAGCGTAATCAGCATCGGCGATACCCTCAGAAGTTTGTAAATGAACTTTATTTCTAAGCTCTTTAATTTTCTTCAATTCGTTTTTATAAAACATTGGTCCAAGGCCGTACGCGTTTTTTTGCTCGGCAATTTTCAAAGCTCTAGAAAACTCCCAAATCTCGCTTTCGTTTACTTTCATATCAAGCAGTTTGATATACAAAAGGCATTCAATAATTTGGGAAGATGTTAAGGTAAATGTTTTTACTAGTTGTGATCTAATAACAGATGTTAAATATTGTTCTTCTAGGCATTTATGTAAGTACTCTAAATACTGAAGGTTGTAGGCGACATTTGAGAATATGGCGTATCTAGGATCGGTGTCGTTGTTTTCGTATTTGTATACTTTGGATAAAATGACTTCACGCCATTCGTTTATTGGGCGAGGTCGCCATTTGTTTTCTGGTAATAATCCGCTGCATGTTGCGCAAAGTGTTTTGTTGTTTGGGTTCATTTAATACCTCTTAACCAACCAAATAAACGTGATGCAAATGGTGAAGGTGCCCGATAAACATCCTGATCATACTCAATCTTCAATGGCTGATGCTGTTCAAGGTCAAAGACGCGATACATTATGTCGGTTAGTTCGTCACCTAATTCGAACAATAAGTCCGGGGTTAATGTTACGGTTTTATGAAAGTTTGGATTCATTTTATTTCCAAATTCATAGCCATAACTTGAAATAATGTCTAGCTTAGCTTGATTTAGTCTGCCTGAAGAATAATGGCTGCTGCTTAGTTCTATTAATAACCCATCTTCTTTTTCTGTTGTCATTATTTGTATAAAGTAATTGTTCTTTATGCATACGCAGTAATTAACCCAGTACTCATTTTTAGGATCTTCTAATTTTCGGCCTAAGATACACATGATTCCGCGGCGAGTTCTTTCTTTTAAAGCGTTTATATCTTTGTTAAAGATTAAGTCTTCTGATGGTGCAAACATTGTTATTTCAGTCATTCGTGTCCCTTCCTAGCATAAAAATATGCGCAATAATCACAATCCTCACCGCTGGCCGGTAACACATCCGACTCCAAGCACTTTTTAATATCAAATAGAACCTTTTCAATCCAACTATCATCCCCAACATAAGGAATCAAGGTAATATCAAACTCAAGTTTTGCATCAAAGGCAGCTTTGTCGGTGTCGCCGTTACAATATACAAAGTAACCGGTCTCCGAAACCTTATAACCATTTTGTCTTAGCAACCATTGATAAACCTCCATTTGTCTTTTATAGCCGTCCTGCCAATCTTTATTTAATGTTGTTATTTCTTCGTCCTTACTTGTGGATTTGTAGTCTACAACTATGTATTCGCCTTTAGAGTTGATCCAGAGGTCATCTATGGCTCCAAATACATATAAATTTGTTGGTTTGTGTAGAAATTGAACGCCTTTAAAGTTTTCACGCCATATATTTAAGTCTTTGTGAGCTGCAGGTATTGCATCAACACCATATTTTTCGATTAGTGGGTGTTTTGAGCCAGCTGCCCTATGAATATCGAATTCTAGTTTTAATAGATGGTCTACCGCACTGTTTAATGCAAATGGAAATCCCGGAGGTTGTCCTGTGCCTAGTACGCGGTCGATGTAGAAGCAGCGGGGGCATTTGAGGAAGCTGTCTATTTTGGAGCGGCTTAGTTTAAATGGTTCGGTTTGGCCTTTTGTGTAGCAGTTTTTTGGTGTTCTTTGGTTGTTGTAGTATTCGGACATGTTGATTATAGGATAGTCTATAGTGGGGTTTGTGTCATCTGGCAACAAAACATGAGTTAACGGATATCTTTAGTATAAATAATTAGATATAGCTGCCTTTTTGTGCAGGATTAGTCTGTAGTAAAATACACATATCGGTGCCGGTTGCCTGATTAATTTTTTCAACCAAAGAGAAATCTAAACCCATGCGTTTAGCCCTATTTTGCCAATCTTTTCCTCGCAACATATGTAACACCATATCGTAGTCGTATTGAGGATCGATTTGGAAGGTTATTTTCACAGTTAAATTGTATTCCTTTTCTTTTGGGCTTTATATGAAGTTAAATTATCTGAAGAATGTGTTAGGGAGTATCTGATTATTACTGTTTTACTAACTAAGGTCCCACATATCTTCGTAGTCTCTTGCTAATGGCGTATCTATGTTGTATTTCGTTTCTTCCAGTCCGATTCTAAATTGGCGCATTGTTGTAGTTTCAACATCTTCTGTCCTTGTTGAAATCCAATATTGATGCTGCTCTTTCACATATTTTGCTACCACAGCACTTGGTATTATGAAGAATCGGAATTTATAATCAGGATGTTCTATATTAACAAAGCAGTAGAATAAATTTTGATCGGCTATATTTTCGTTTTTCTCTCCCATTACCCAGGCTAAACAATGACCAAATAATTTATATGTCGTAGGAACATTTTTATAGGAGGTTTTAACCTCCATTTTAAACATTTTATTTGTTTTAGGATTAGAGATAAGAATATCAACACCTTTTGTATGCCCAAGAGTTAAATTTGCGTCGTATCCTCGTAGTGCTAATTGGGAAAGAACGGCAAATTCTCCTGCGAGGGATATGGAGTTTTTATCTAGTTCAGTTGTGTTGGTTGTTAAAGTTTTCATTTGATTAGATTATACCTAGTAACGTTGCTCTCTGCCTATATAGGAGTGATTCTGGTAGAACAATTATATTATAGCGACAAGCCGACTTGTGGTTAGTAAAAGATAAAGTGGAAATAACTGACCCTATAATTAATTCATGGTGGGCGATATAGGAATTGAACCTATGACCTCCACAATGTCAATGTGGCGCTCTAACCAACTGAGCTAACCGCCCATGAAAGCAATAACGGGTATATTCTACCGTACTAAACCAATTTTCGAAAGCCACAAAAGCTGTACAATCGCGCCTACTCCCCGCCCGCAGCTTGTCGCCTCGCCCCGGGTTACTCGCCTCTTACTTCTTCTTAGGAGTCATAATCTTATCGATAATACCGTATTCCAACGACTCTTTTGCGTCCATCCAGTAATCGCGGTCTATATCTTTTTTAACTTTTTCTACGCTTTGGCCTGTTCCGTTGGCTAGGCATTCCGCATAAAGCTCTCTAAGTTTTAACATGTGTCTTGCTGTAATTTCAACTTCTGTTGCTTGGCCTTCAACTCCGCCCAATACTTGGTGGATCATTGTGAATGAACTTGGAAGTGCGTACTTTTTACCTTTTGTACCTGCGGCTAATATTAAAGCTCCGGCTGATGCGGCAAGTCCTACGTTTATGGCGACGATATCGTTTTTAACGTGTTTCATTGTGTCGTACATGGCAAGTCCTGCATAAGCGTCTCCGCCTGGACTATTGATGTAAACACTAATATCTCTGTCGGGATCTTGGCTTTCTAAGAATAATAGTTGTGCTATAAAAGTGTTTGCTACTCCCATATCGATTGGGCCTGTAACAAATACTACGTAGTCGCGTAAAAGACGTGAATAGATATCGTAAGATCTTTCCATTCCGTTTGCTTCTTTTTCTACGACTATAGGAACTAATTGATTTTTCATATTATTTTTTTCATTCTTTATGTTCATGTTCATGGTGGTTTTCACCTTCTGTCTCTTCAATTAATTTAGTAATTAATTTATTTTTCTGCAAGATACTTTTTACATAAATCATCTGAGTTTTGTCGTCTAATAAGGATTTTTGTTCTTCACTGGATACTGCGGCTATAGCTTCTTGGATTTCTTCGTCGGAAACTTCGACTTTTTCGGTTTTTACCAAATGGGCCAATACAAACTCGGCTTTTAAGTTACGTTCAGCAATTTTTTGATAATCACTGTGTAATTCTTCTGGTGTTTTGTTTTGTGATTTTAAGTATTGTTCTACGGATAAACCGATGGATTGTGCTTGGTTAACTAATCTGGATAACAATCTTTCGGTTTCTTCTTCTAATAATAAATCAGAAAATTCAACCTCTGATTTTTCCATTAAAGTCTCAATTATTTCGTTTGGTCCAATATGTACGTGAAGTTCTTCGCCTTCTTTTAAGTTCTTTTTTGCTTCTTCAATTTTAGCGGCGTAACGTTTTTTTAACTCTTCTTTATATTCTTGCATTTTAACTTCGGGCATTGTTGCGACTGTTGCAGTGAATTCAAAGTCTTTATCTAAACTAAATTCCTTAATTTCTACATGAGGATTGGAAATTGGCATTATTAAGTTTTCCTTAAGTGCCTGTGGGTAAAAGGTTTGTAAAATGATATTGACGGCATCACCATACAAAGTATCGGTGCCGACTTTGTCTTTTACCAACTCTTTTGGAGCTGTACCTATTCTAAAACCTTGGATTGTGGTTTCAGCAACGGCTTTATCCAGAACCTTTTCATAGGCTTCTTTAACTTTATCCGCCTCAACCGTTACGGTGAGTTTAATGGTAGCTTTTGGTGTTTTTTCTACTTTTGTTTGCATAGTTTGTAAATATTAGCACGAACCTGGTTGGATTGCTAGACTGTGAGGGTTTTAGTTAAAACCCTTGTTTGGCAGTAGATAACAGCTTGAATCCACCAGTGGTGCGACGTTATCTTTTTTCTTAAATAAGGTCAAACCCGACATTGGTACTTCGGTGTAAAGTTCGCGGTTAGCATTTATATAATTATAAAGCTCGTTGTCTTGAACTTTTATAAGTTCTACGTCATCAAAGACTATATATTTAAAGTCGGCAAAGTCGCAGCGGAGTTCAAAGTCTTTTCTAAATAACACCGGTGAGTTTTGATATTGTTGGTATTCTCTAAATGTCCACCTTCCGCTATTTATGGAACCGTAAGCAAATGTACGATCCCCTGTTGTGAAGTTATTTGTTTCTTTGATTAAGTAATTTTTAAGCGCGTTGTATGAAGTTGGTTCCATCGAAATAATATTAGACACGCGGAGTATTACTGTGGCTATTACAACTGAGATAAAAAGTATTCTTACCCAGCGGACTTTTATGTTTTCCAGTAATATCTTTGAACCTGCGGCTACCAAAAATACTAATGCGATTTCCATAGAACCAATGTATCTCGCGTTCTTCAAACCCATGTTAAAAAACAAAACGGCGTTTAATAACAAAAATAATCCCCAATACGCACCAAAGAATGTTTTCTTAAAAAAGTTTGTTAAAGTTGCTGCTATCGTAAGTATTATCTGTGGAATCGAATATGCTTGGTATATGTAATAAAAATAGAACCACCATGGTGATTTGGTGTAAATCTTGTTACCGATAATATGAATTTTACCTTCGCTGTTTCTGTCAAAGATAATATCTTTATTCGCTCTTAATACATCGGTAATTGCAAAATAAAAACCTCGTTTGAAAATAAGTTGAGTGTAAGAAAGTCCAAAAACAATTATAGCCGGCAAAATAATAAGAAAGATATTTTTGTATTCGCTTAATTTCTGTTTGTTTAAATAACAATATAAAAGGATTGCCAGTGGAATAAATGGAATTAGCGTGATGGACGTAAATTTTGTTGCCAAACTTAAACCCAAAAAAACGCCTGAAATTATAACGTCTTTTTTCGATTTGCTTTTTAAATATTTCAAAAAGAATAAGTTAAACAGTAACCAGAATAAATGCATTGGTGCTTCCATCATGGCCATGCGTTCCGACGAAAAGATAAATGGGTAGGTTAAATATAATAAGCACGCAAAAAGTGCCCACCCAACAGATAGCCACTCAGCGGCGATTGCAAAAACTACAACGCTTGCCATGGCTCCCATTACTGCAAATGGTAAACGAATTAAAAATATATTGTTTTCTTGTGGTAACGACGCAAGCCCTGCTATATATTTTGCTATTAGCGGGTGTTGTAAATTAGCTATTACTTCATTTTTGAGTATGTAATTTCGTCCCGCGTCCCAGTACACTACTTCATCCGTGAAGATTGAGGTGTAATCCAGTTTATATAAAAACAAAGTCAAAGAAATTATGAATATAACCAGTTTTAGTTTCCAGTTATTTTTGAGGAATTTATGCATTCGTTCTTATTTTATCACGGTAAATTAGGTAGGATATTGCGCTAACAATCAACAAACATAGTGAATAATATAAGCCTTTGTAAAAACCTACCGGTATATATTTAAGTTCCACAACACTGTTCCCTGTTTGGACTTCGAATTTTAAAAATAAATCAGTTGGTTTACTTATAAAGTTTTGGCGGACGCCATTTATATATAGCTGCCAACCTTGGTAATTTCTTATTGATGTTTGAATCTGACGTATTCCTTTTGTGTTAATTGCTAATGTAACGTTGCCTTCTTCCTTTGCTAGATATTGTGCTGCTACATCGGGGCTTGTATTTTGCAAAATGTCTAAAACGTTTGTGTCACGCAGTGGAAAAACCTTGCCGTCTTTTTTAATTATCGTTGTTATGCCTGCGTGAGATAAATTGTAAATCTGCGATTGATTCCATAATTCAGGAGACGTATCCAGTTTTGGTCTTCGGACGCTATCAAAACCAAGAGAATTTATATAACTGATATAGTTTGTAGATTCAAGTGGCGCGCTATATCCAAACATTCCCCAGCTTTGTTGATACATCATGGTGTTACCAAATATTTTCTTATCGTCTAAAAATATTATGCGTTCGTTTTTATATTTATCTAAACCGAGCTTAATATTTTGTTCAAAGTTTTGTTTCGTTACATAGTATGATTTTGTTAATTGGGTTGCCGGCACGAATAAATCCAGGCAGATGACTATTGCTAATATTAGTTTGATTGTAGAGCTGTTGGTTTTTTTGATAATCGCAAAGATGCTAACGGCCAGCACTATAGCTGTTATGCCCAAATAAGCATATAAAACATAATCCTTAGCAATGCCTCCATGCAACATAAAAGAAAGAGTTTTTGTAGTTTCGATATTATTTAAATTAGCAAGCGTGATTCCTAAATAAATAATTCCTGCTGGTGCTAAATATATTAGATTTTTAATCTGCAGTTTTAATTTTCCTAGCTCTTCAACACCAAATGCGGCTAAGTATGCACAAGAAAATGTGAGCAACAATGACGCTCTGCCCCAATACCTAAATGAAGATATCAAAGGTATGTTTACGTTGTTTAGTATTGGCACGTATCTTATAAACGCTAAACAAACATATATGCTTATTAAGACAGCAAAAAATATTTTGTCCTTTGTTTTTTTTTAGCAATAAAAAAGCAAGTGTCGCCAATATTACCGAAGAAATTCCTAAATAGTTATAAACCTCGTTTAAGTAATATCCGTTTTTAATCAAGTCGCCAACGTAATTGTTGGGTATTCCCCATATAAATGGAAAAAGATTTGTTAGAGCCACAATTGGCGAATAAGATCCTTCTAAATAATTTAAGTCTCCCCCACCTCTAGCACCTGCCAGAAATACATTTAGGAATGGATATAATAACGGCAAACATAATATAGTTGCGGTTAATCCAATTAACCCTAAATTAGCGAAGAAGTGTTTTACTTTAAGTGTTTTGTACGAATATATAAGTAGATACAGCCCGTCAATCATTAAAAGTATGGTTATAAAGTTAAACTGTCCCCACGAAATCATTGCCCAAAGCCACACACCTTTTAATATTGCGTAGCGTTGTTTTTGTGTATTTATAAGTTTCTCCGAAAGATATAATCCCACGGGTAACAGGTACACAATAAGCACAGTATTAAATAGTTCTTGCCGTACCATGCTGTAAAAGGAAAAGAAGAAAATCAAGTTCGCTACAGCAAAGGCAATCAACCCAAGCTTTTTTTCTTTTAAAAATAAATATAGGAAAACCGCGCCAATAAAATAATATATAAAGTGAATAACCTTGTAAGACGTATACGGATCAAATAAATAAAGCGACAAAATATTTATGGGATTTAAAAAACCGCGCTCCAAATCGGTATAAACAGGAAAACCGCCATATATTCTTTCGGTCCAAAAAAACTGTGTGCCATGGTGAAGTTTTTCGTATAAAAATGCCCGTGAAGGATAGTGCAAACTCAGTGCATCTGTAGTAAATGAACCAGTTAAAATATTGTGTGGTAAAAAAATCGGATAAAAAAATAAAACGTATTGCGCAAGTATTATAAGGACTGCTTTATATATGTTACGCATACGAATTCAATATACCATCTTTTAAATTCAAGACTTTATCAATACCTACTCTCTCAACAAAATATCGGTCGTGAGAAATTAAAAGTAAGGTTCCTTTAAATTTAGACAAACTTTCTTCAATAACTTCTTTAGCCTCAATATCCAAATGGTTAGAAGGTTCGTCTAAAATTAACATGTCGTAATCTTTGTATGCGAATATCGCAAAAGCAAAACGGGCACGTTCGCCAGGACTTAAGTTTCGTACGCGCTTTTTTATGTCGTCTTTACTGAATAAAAAGTTATCCAAGTATTTATATGCCACGTAATAAGGGCATCCTGTGCTGGCTATAAAATGTTCGAACAAGTCTTGGTCGTAATCCAAATGTGTTTGTTTTTGGGCAAAATACCCAACTTTAATATTGTCTCCGACTTTTGAGAGTCCACTTATGGCCTGTTCGTCTCCCATTATTATTTTTACGATGGTTGATTTACCGGCACCGTTTGGTCCGTATAACCAAACTTTTTCTTTACCACGGATCTCAAAACTTAAGTCGTTGAATATTTGGTTGTCGCCGTAACTTTTGGAAACATCGTCAAATTTAATCATCAATTTAGACGCATGAATTCCCGTGTCAAACTCAACTTTCTTCATGAGCTTGGTTTCGTACTTTTCTTTTTTATTACCTTCAACCTCGCGTTCGATTCTCTTCTTGGCTGAACTAACGGCTTTTCCTCGTTTTTTTCCGTCTTTTATCTTGTGCACGTTTGCTAGCAACGTTTCAAGCTGGTTCTTCTTTTTCAAAAACAGCACGTATTCAGCGTCCATTTTGTTTATTAACTGAAGTTTTTCGGTTTTGTAGTTGTCGTAATCACCAACAAACTTGCGCATCTTTCCGTTTTCGATTTCCCAAATTTCGTCTACGGTGTGGTTCAAAAACGAACGATCGTGCGAAATCATTACAACAGTTTTTTTTAACGCCTTAACATATTCTTCAAACCACATAATTCCTTCTATATCTAGGTGGTTGGTTGGTTCATCAATAAAAAGTACAGTTGGGTCTTTTAGCAAGGTTTCAACCAGCTTAAGTTTCATTTTCTGGCCTTCACTAAGCGATTCAACTGTTTGATAAGGATCGTAGTTGGTAAATTGAAGTTCTTCCAAAAGTACGTCGATTTTGTATCCTTCCCAGTTGTTTTCCAGCGCACATTCCAGGCACTCCCCTACCAGTTCTTTATCAAATTCTAATTCTTGGGGTAAATAGCCAAGCTTTTCGTTTTCAAATGTTAACGAACCCTTATCTGCTGTTTCAATACCGTTTAAAATTTTTAGAAGAGTTGTTTTGCCACAGCCATTACGACCGACTATTCCGATTTTACGGTTATTGCCGATTTTGCATGTTATGTCCACGAGCACTGGTGCGCCTGTGTAGTTTTTGCTGAGGTTTGTTGCTGTAATCACGATTTTGAGTATAGCATTGGGTTTATTTGTTGTCAGGGGTGTTAGAGAGGACTCGGTCACAAATCCTACCATTTGTACGTCGCTACGCTTCTACAAATGCTACGGTTCGCGACCCCGGCTCTCACGCATTCTGCGTGATCCGCCATTCTCGTCCTCACGTTCATAATGCTCCATCAGTCACACATAAATGTGTATCTGTTGTAGCATGGTGCGCGAGAGAGGACTCGAACCTCCAATCCTTTCGGAATACGGTCCTAAGCCGTACGCGTATGCCAATTCCGCCACTCGCGCCCAATAGTGGCATTATACAAACTTAAGTTGGCTTTGGCGAGAACGCAATTTCAGTAAGATATGCTATACTGCTTCCCAAGAATCAAACCTATAGGAAAGGAGAACATTATGTGTATGGGTCAAATATATCCATTCAATGTAAAGGGACTAAATGTTCCTGTTGGAAGTCTACAGAGCATGGGAAATTCAGTCCTGCTGTCTATTGCTTTCACTGATTTTAAGTTGGTCGATAACATTAATCCGGATCGTGTAGTTGCTGCATTGCGTACCGGCATCGCTTCTTGCACAACCGAGAGTAAACTTAAATTAGTTCTCACGATCCCGGATGCCACTCATAAAACCTTGAAAATCACAGTTTATATTAGTAGCTTTGAAAAATATGAATTCGTAATTTCAATGGAAGAAATTGAGTGTCTACTAGTGGACCTTGGTTATACGCGCAAGGTAACATGGACCCGCCCAACACCATTACAATGAACTGCACCAAAAAAGCCCAGAGACCAATAAAATCTCCGGGCTTTTTCTTTTTAATATTCAGTTTTAACTTATAACTTAACTTCTTCTTCGTTGATCTTACTTATAAAGTAATTAACGCCGTTTCCCCAATTTCTTGAATTAGGTGGTGTGTATATAGGTGCAATTTTAGCTACCGAGTCAAAACCACGATTAATATATCTTTCAGCGATACCTTTACCAACTGTTTCAATAGCTTCATCGTAGTTCTTAAAGTAGATTGCATTTTTTCCATATATGCCCCAACCAAAAGGGTTGTATGAATCTACAATCAAGTGCTTAGCACAAGAAGATTCCATACAAGAGATTGCAGGTAAAAGTTTATAGTCCATACCATATTTATCAGCAACCTCTACAAATGTCTTAGCGTTACCCTTTAAAGGTGAATCATACTTAGTAAAGAAGTTTTCCAATACTTCAACACGGTCAATTTTCTTTGATTCAATAACAATGTCCGGTCTTTGAAATATTGGGGCCTTACCATCTGAAATGCCGTAGCTACCAGTTGATTGTGCAACGGTTGATAGGGCAAATAATGGCAGGGCTATAGCTTGTAATAACAATGTATTTCTACTCATAATGCAATGTATTTTAGCAGGTTTTAGGGGTTTTGTCGACGCTATAGGTCATAGCATGTTAGTAAAAACTAATCGTTTGGAGTCTGATAATTCTGAATTTCTTGGCCAAAAGCCTTAACATCTTGGCACCATACTCCGTTAGGGGAACTTGGTGTGTAAATTTTCATAATGTCGCAAGCCTCGGTTACACCTTTAGAATAGAACTTGTCACCGAAATACTTAGAAACCGTCTCAATTCCTCTTGCCCAGTTATCAAATGACGCAATGTTACTTCCGTACACTCCCCAACCCCAAGCGTTAAAAGAGTTTACGCCATTTACTATTGGCATTTTCTTTCCACAGGTTGATTCCTTAAACGCCACTGATGCAACTAACCACCAAGGAATATTTGCCTTATCGGCTTCGTTTACAAATGTTTCGCCCAATCCTTCCATAGGGCAACTATATTTTTTATAGACTGCATCTATTTTTTGTGCTCGAGAATCTTTGGTATGTACTGTAGAGGTGGATTGTTCCATGACTAGTGGTTTTGATGCATAAATAGAATATTTATCACTGTGTAATGGTTGTGCTCTGGTTGGAACTATTGCGGCATGTGCAAAAATACCAAAGGATAAAAGCATGGAACACATAACTCCCGCGGTACTGTATCTATTGCTATTAACGAAGGTTGTAAATTTACTTGCAAACTTGAATTTTGAATCGGTCCTAGGAAGCTTTTGTTCTACGTTCACGTCAAAAAGTGAAGATATAACTTCTGTTTGAGCTTTGTAGTTTCCTGTATTTACAGCTGTACCACTTAACTTTAGAGATCTCCCGTTTTTCTTAAAACAATTCACAGACGTGTTGATAGACATATATGTTTATCAAGACTACATAAAGTTGGTTGAAATATCAAATAGATACCTATCTACATATGAGTGAAAAGATAATCCCGGTTGGCGTTACTCCGGGATTTTTACTTACAATATTGACCGTTGGTTTGGGTCAAGTGCGGGGTTGTAGCGTTGTTTAGGTTTACGCGGCTTAAAGTTACAATTGGAAACTGCTTTTTTCACCTCAGTTGTGTGTGAAAATCCACAAGATTCCAGTGCTTCTATAAGGTTACTGGTTTCCGTGGTATCTTTTTGCAGTTCTATCCAGGCCATTATTGCTGTATGTCCGAAAATCGTTTTGCTTTCTTTAAGCGCCGATAGTAGTTGTTCAGTCGTACACGTTAATGAGATATATGCTGGGCAAAGCGCATGTTCAATTTCCCAATCAAACCTACGTGACACAATACTGAACGTTTTGTCTTTGCTATGGTAGCTGAAAAACAGATATCCGTTGTAAATACTCTTTACGCCGGCGTACAAAAGCACAAAAGAAATATCTTGTGACATTAGAAGCAATGTTTTTTCGATATACTGGATAAATCGCAGTCGGCCCGTCGTTGGACTTAACACATTAATAGGCATCTCTCCTCCTTATCGTATTTGTGATTTTCCATATGTTAACATGAATTTATGAAAATACTCATAACAGGTGGCGCAGGATTTATTGGTGTAAACGCCGCCGAATATTTTTTATCTCAAGGACATGCAGTAACCGTTTTAGATAATCTTTCCCGAAAAGGTACTAAGGAAAATCTGGAATATTTGCAGGCAAAATACCCTGCGGTTGGTTTTGTTAAAGCTGATGTTGTTATCGATCAAAAAATACTAAACGAAACGGTTGTAGGAAAAGATGTTGTGATACATTTAGCAGCACAAGTTGCTGTAACCACAAGTGTTACCGATCCTCGAAACGATTTTAATATAAATATTTTAGGAACTTTTAACGTTTTGGAAGCACTTCGAAATTTTAGTCCAAACGCCCACATGATTTATTCTTCTACAAATAAAGTGTATGGCGGCATGGAACATATTAAGGTTGAGGAATTATTCGATAGATATGTTTATAAAGATTACCCAGAAGGCATCACGGAAAATGAGCTGTTGGATTTTCACTCCCCTTATGGATGCAGCAAAGGCGCGGCGGATCAGTACGTGCGCGATTACGCTCGAATTTATAACTTAAAGACCACGGTGTTTCGCCAATCTTGTATTTACGGTACACGTCAGTTTGGTATTGAGGATCAAGGTTGGGTCGCGTGGTTTACAATTGCGTCGGTTTTGGATCGTCCGATTAAGATTTACGGAAACGGTAAACAGGTTCGGGATATTTTATTTGTTGAAGATTTGGTTAAAGCTTATGAAGCAGCCTTTAATAATCCTGAAAAATCCAGTGGAAAGATTTTTAATGTTGGCGGTGGAAAAGAAAACACGATTTCACTCTTGAAGTTGCTTGAAATGCTTGAAAAACTAAATGGTAAAAAGATTGTAACTACCACGCATGCTTGGCGAGCAGGAGATCAACCGGTGTTTATTTGTGATATTTCTAAGGTTAAGCAAGAATTGGGATGGACGCCGAAAATCTCGTATGAAGCTGGTGTGAAAAAACTTCACGATTGGGTGGTACAGAATAAAGATATGTTGAATAAAATGTTTTAGTTAGTCTCTGAAAAGATCCATTGTCTCTAGATCTTTTTCTCTTTGTCTCGCTTCATATGCTTCCTGCATAAAGTTTGTTAGTGCGGAAATCCATGCTTCATACACCGGTTCCGCGCCGCGTACATTTAAATCGGCAAAAAAATCTTCACTAACTTTTGCATGTGTATTTATTGGATCCGGAAATGTCTCTGGATGTTTTTTCGACAGATAAATATAGTATTGATGGCGTTCACCTTTGCCGTCGATTTCTGGCATATCAGGAATATTTTCTTTTGGTGCTGGATAACCCCATTGTCCAAAATCAGAAACTGCCGCTATTTCTCGCGCGAGTTGTTTTTGTACTTCTGGATTTAACAAGCTATTTTTTTCTTCTACGGCGTATTTTGATTCTTGTAGTTCGGGAGTACGCAACAACAAACCTTCATCGATTTTTTGATCTAAATATTCGAAACGTATCGGTGGAGTGGTTTCAGCGGATTCGCCACTGTCTGCAATTTCGTCTTGTGTTGTTTCCGGTATTTCTAAGCTAGACATATTATTTTACTCTACGAACACTGCATGATCGACGTGACCTCATCGGTGCACCAATCTCTGCAGTAATATAAATAAACTGAACCCACGTCACCCCACATAAATTTGTGGTCGGCGAAATCCCTTTTTAGAAGTCTTGTTATAGGCTCTTCGGAACTTAGTTGTCCCCAAAATTCCATTTTGTTGCCGCACACTTTGCATACTGGATACTCGTCGTTTTGAATAAATCTTGGTTCTCCGTCAACTTTTGTACCTTCGTAGGGCAAATATCTGTCAAAGTAATATTCCTGTCGTTCGTCGGGTAGCTCATTGAATAATCTAGCTAGCTCAGGGTGTTTATAATTTGTAAAAGAAACACAATCTATTAAATTCATTGGTTGTGCTTTAGATTCTTTTGGTGGGTTTTGGTAGCGATTTTCAGGAAAGGTTACGTTGGGTATTTCTGAAATTGCAGTGTCTCCGCTTTTTGCCCATAATGTTTTTACACCCATATCGCGCATGGAGTCGTTTCCATTTAAACAAGTAAATGCTAATAAATGTGATGTTTCCGGTGTGGGAACTTTCATTGTTGGAAAATCTTCTTTTGAAAATTGGCAAACAAAGTCCATGGCTTTTCCGCAAAACTCACATTCCGGCCAAAGCACTGATTCTGGTAAAAACGGTAATCCTCCAAATTTAGAGATATGCTGTGGCAAATTTGCTTGTGCAGTTGGAACAAAAGCTGTTCCTAAAACTTTTTGTTTTGTTAGTTCCTTTAATATCTCAAATGGTCCCGGAATTGTAGTCCATACTAATTTATGTCCTTCGCAACTTTCGTTGCATTGTTCAAGTCCTGATACGCGAACATTTATTGTAAATCGTGGTCGACGAATTCCTTTGCTGTCGTTTGCATATTCCATGAGGCTTTCTATTCTTGCGCTATCGAAGTTTTTAAATCCATAACCTTTATTAAATACCCTTTGAAATGCCTGGTACATTGTTTCGCCTTCTTCGACTTTGTCGTACATAACGAACTTTTGATCGCCTTTTTCAAAGCTTAAAACTTGTAGGTTGTGAGTATCTTTCTCTACGCGGGTAACAACTATGTGAATAAAATATTTGTCGGGAGCTGGTGTGCAAAATGCAAATTCGTTAATGGTGTTTATGTTTTCTATATATCTTGATCCGAAGAGCATGTGTTTATTTTAGCACCTTGGTGTGGGGTTTCTATGCTGAATAGGCAACTTTCATACTACATGCTAGATGCAAATGCTATAATGCACATATGTTCGAGTTTAAAACCACAGATAACAAAGTGAAAAAAATCACAAAAAAAAATCAAAGAATTTTTGATAAAGCCATTGATAAAACATTTAAAAAATACGGTGAAACTCTAAAAAAACTTCATAATAAATAATTAAAAAATGATAAAACCGATAACTGTGGCTGACGTAGAATATGTTGTATTCAGGCTTGCTAAACAGTTAATGGATTGGGACGAACCTATACCGGATATAAAGGAACGCGCTTCTGGTATATTAGAGAGTTGTTTATCACAACCATTCCAGAAAGTGTATGGAAAAACGCTTTACCGAGGCCTTTCAAAGAAATCAGCAATAATGTTTTATTTACTTGTGAAGAATCATCCACTTAGTAACGGTAATAAACGAATTGCTGTTATGTCCTTAATTTTGTTTTTGTACATTAATGGTTATTGGCTGAATGTTTCAAACGATATGCTTTATAAATTTGCCTTAAGTGTGGCCAACAGTTTGTCTGTGGATAAAGATACAAATTTACAGCAGATAAAGGAATTTATAAGTAAGTATAGCCAGCGTATTGTCTAGTCGAAGTAATTTGGGCATAACCAAAAAAAGTCCGCATACCACCTGCGGTGATATCCGAACTTTCATGGTCGGGGTGACAGGATTCGGTCACCGGTTCTCGCTTGATAGCTCGTCCGTCGACCCCGCCTCATTCGCCTTCGCTCATTCCGGCTTTCTCATCCTGACACAAACAAAAAAAGAGCCAACCAAAACATAAATGTTTGTTTGTCTCTTTTCATGGTCGGGATTATGAGACTAATCTCGAATTACTAAATATCATAATAGCAAACTATCAAAGCATGGAAAAATTTAACCTAAGTGTTGAGAGTTACTTTAGTAGCGATTTGGTGAGTGTTACACAGGATATTGAGTGTTTGGTGTTATAATAATTTTATGGTTGATGTGATAAGAAAAGACAACTTAACAGATTTAATCCACGCTACTCCACCATCAAATGGTGGCAACGGTAATCAACCAACACAACAAACACCCCAACAACAACCAAGTGGAAACCAAGGAAAACCTGCGCCAACAGCTACAGGAAGTAACGGCGAGGTCATTACGCTTGGTCAAGAAAGTATAAAGGTAAAATAGCTCGAATATTATATAGTTAGGTAATTATGAAATCAGAAATCGAAGCAACATTTTTAAACGTGAATAAAGACAAAATGAGGGCAACACTAAAAGAAGTTGGCGCCGTTCTTAAAAAGCCTGAATTTATGCAAAGGCGTGTGGTTTTTCATCTACCAACAGGACACGAGATAAAAGGCGGTTGGCTAAGGGTTCGTGATGAGAGCGACAAGGTGACGATGAGTTTAAAGGTAATTGATGGTGACCGTATCGAAGACCAAAAAGAAGCCTGTATAAAAATAGATAATTTTGACGAGGGTGTGGCAATACTTTCACTTATTGGTTGTGAAAAAAAGGCGTATCAAGAAAGCAAGCGTGAGTTATGGCTACTTGATGGTGTTGAGGTAACGATTGACGAGTGGCCTTTTTTGGAGCCTTATGTCGAAGTAGAAGGAGAAACAGAAGAAATTGTTAAAGAGGTTAGCGAAAAATTGGGTTTTGACTACTCAAAAGCGTATTTTTGCGCCGTTGGCAAAATTTATAGTCTAAAATACGGCATTGACGAGGATATTATTAACAACAAGACACCCGAAATACTATTCAACGGCAAAAACCCATTTGTAAAGGAATAACCCCATGCAAGAAAACAGTGACATTAGAAAACTAAGTTGGGAAGAATATCAGCAGTTATATCAACAGATAGGGTCAAAGAGCTTGGAGCTTCAATCTGATATTATGCGAGAGCTAACTGACAAACAGCTCGATTTGTTTTTTAAGAGCTCTGATTACGTTTATAAGATTGTTACCTCAATTGGTTTGATTGCAGGATTTGGGTTTACAGCGTCCTCGATAATTAAAAATATGTTAAGGTTTTCGTTTGGGGAAGCCTTTTTAATATCTGCAATAGCTTACGGCCTATTCTTAATACCAAAAATATACAACGAAGAAATGACAAGCCTCGAAATTTCGTCAAAGAAATATAGGGATATTTTCAACAAAAGAAATACGGACCTAACTATAGTTGTAAACGGCTATATACACGATGAGACTGTGAAATTATCGGAGGTGCAAAAGGTATTAGATTGGGACAGTAAACTACTTGCAGAATTTGGTGAAGCAGACAAACGTGGTTTTACGAACCCTTTTATAACTCCGCAGAAAATCTTAATAACCCTACTTATTATTGGTGCTGTGCTAGTTTTATCCTCTTTTTTCAATATAAACTTAGTTTGCAGATTTTAAATCGTTCTTCTCGGTAAAAGATAAAAAAAGGCCTAAATGGTGGGGTTGTCCATTTAGGTCAGTTTTTTGATGCAGTTGGCTCACGATGCTTAGATTTGCAAGCCCCAACGTGTAGCCGCTTCTTGCTTATGTTCGGTCGAGCAGAAGTGCAGGTCGATTGCAACAGGTCTTGCCATGCGAATGGTTGCAACGTTGTTATGCGGGTTCGTGCATTCGGGCAAGTCGCAGGTCGCTTTGTGCGTGTCCGCTTCGATTTCGGCGAGAACTTTTGCCAATTCAGCAGGCACCTCTTCGGGTTTCAACACAACATTAGCCATTTCAAGCCTCCTTGAACATGTGTTTGGGTAGGGAAACGATAGGCTTATTATACTATAAGACATTGAAGTTACCAAATCGTTAGCCTGTCACTAATTTACAACTACTTTTAGTTATAATTAAATAGTGGAAGCAATCAACGAAATCCAACAATTATCAACAGCAGTAAGTGACATCGTTCTTGTTAATGATGTTCATTTTCGGGCGGTTCATTTGAAATTGTGGGGATTAAGCTACAAAGAAATGGCAAAAGAGCTTAACCGTAAGGAACAGACACTAAGAAGTTGGTTTTGTGCAGGTGGCGAATGTTTTGAAGCCTACGAAGCACTTAACAAACAACGCCGTGAAGACTTACGGCAGAACCTTGATAACTTAAAAGACGGGTTAGACGAGATTATAGTTGCATCAATGTCGCTAATTAGAAAAGCGGTAATTGAGAAAAAGAACGAGGCTGTTGCATTAAAAATGCTTTTGGCATCGGGAGTTATTCAAAGTTTTGATTTACCCCAACCAAAACAACAGGATAACGAGCTTATTACTCTTTTACGAGCCTCGATTACCGCTTACGAAAAAGCGAATAAGTTGTCCAACCCACTGGACACTGATGTTGCAGATATAGAGTAAACCTAATTCGGAATTGCTGTTAAAATGGTGTTATGGCAGAAGTCACCTACACCACACAGGATTTAGTAAATGTCCTACTTGGTAAAACCAACAATGTCACCGAAGAACCCGAGGTTATAAATTATTGCCTCTATGTCCGTAAAAGCACAATTGACGAAAAGCGTCAGCCCAAGTCATTAGAAGACCAAATATCTGCATGTATGCAGTTGTCCTCGGCTTTGGGATTGAATGTTGTGAAAGTTATTCAAGAAGACCAAAGCGCAAAGGATTACAACAAAAGACCTTTGTTTCGTGAAATGCTTGATGACATCGCAAGGAATAAATACCAAGGAATTTTGGCATGGCACCCCGATAGACTATCAAGAAATATGCGTGAGGCGGGAGAAATAATCGACCTCTTGGATAAACGGATAATTAAAGACTTGAAGTTTGCAAGTTTCTCTTTTGAGAATACCCCATCAGGAAAGATGCTACTTGGTATGACTTTTGTTATGTCAAAAGAATACTCGGATAAATTAAGCCAAGACGTAAAGCGTGGCGTGGAAAATCGAACTTATGAAGGGAAATTACTTAATGTAACTAAACACGGATACTATCGTGATAATCAACATCTACCTCATGCTGACGGAAAGAATTTCGAGTATATCAAACAGGCTTTCAAGTATCGTGTAGAAGGACATACGCTTGACGCAATAGTGGATTATTTGGACAAAACCGATTACACGGACGCCCGTGGTATTTCAGGTTCGAAACGTATTTCATTTAAGTTTGATGAAAACAGCTTATCTCGTATGTTTAGTGACCCTTTTTACGCAGGAGCTTTGAGAAATGGTGGTAGGGTTGTTGACCTTACAGAACAAGTCCTTGGTTTTATACCCGCAGTTAGCGTTGATAATTACATGTTGATTAACAAAGATGATTTCAAAGTTGGTAAAGCTATTAGGCGTTTATTTAAGGAAAAGCGCAAAGTTAAGGCAGACTTACTACGAGGTATTGTTATATGCGGGTATTGTGGTCAACCCTATTCTTCGGGATTGAATTCAAACAACAATAAGCTAACTTACTATTACCGCTGTGAAAACCCCATGTGTGAAAAATTCAATAAATCAGAACGGGCAAAGGTAGCGGTTGAGGGTGCTTACGCTGTATTAAAAGATATTAAAATAATGGCTGAAAAGGCTCTATACGACCATTATCAGGCTGAAATGAAAAGAGTTATATCCGAACGCAACAAAGAGCTTGAAATGCGTAGGAAGGCATTGCAGGCGACCAAGATGAAAGAGGAAAAGCGATTAGATAGTTTGAAGCAGTATTTGCTTGATGCACAGCAACGAAAAGAAGCTACTTTGGTTGCAACCTTTGAGTGCGACATACCAAAAGCAATCGAAAATATAGCGCGCATAACAAAGAATTTAAGTGATGTCGAGCGGGAGAAAAATGAAAACAGGGACTTAACTGTCAGTTATGAGAAATTTCTCGAACAGTTCAAGAATTTGGCGTCAAGACTTGAAGGAAAGCCTAAACTAGTTGAAATTGATTTTACACTGAGAAAAATCTTCTCGAATATCGTTTTGAAGGATAAAAAAATGCTGTCATACGAACTAAATTCGCCTTTTAGAGACTTTGCTGAAAAAGGCTTTCTATCTTTTGGTCGGGGTGACAGGATTCGAACCTGCGACCTCACGGTCCCAAACCGCGCACTCTAGCCAACTGAGCTACACCCCGAGAGAGCAATTCTTTGCGAACGAGGGCGTGTATGAGGAAGCGCAGATTGCTTAGCAATCGAGCAAGCTCTTACACCCCGGCGAAGCATTACTATCCTAACAAAGCTTCCCCATTCTACCAGAAAACTACAGTTCTGGAATAACCTTGTCTAATACAAGATCCATTGGTTTTGATTGATATTCCAACCTTGAGTTGGTTAGCAGGTTTACTACATGCACTTTTATTGTGTATGTGCAGGTTTCGCTGGTCTTACAAACTGCTGCTGTAGTGTCTTTTTTGTCTATATTTCGCGAAAATTCTGAAACAACAAAAGTGTCATTGTCTATAAAATATGCGCGATCAAAGTAGCAATTTGCTAAAGCAGAACAGTCTATTACATTTGCGTCTAATACCTTATCGCCTTTTAATCCGTAATATTTAACTTGTGTTGGTAACGCTCCTTCTCTAACTTCATTTCTATAATCTACAAACGCAGTATTATCAGGTGAAAATACGACTTTTTTAACTTTTTGCATTGATTTTAACGTGTTGTTGTAAATATCTTCTTCGCCTGGAGTGTTTAATGACGCAACTTTAAGCCATTGTGAGTTAAATACAGCAGTGCTCTCTAAAAGTCTAAATTCGTCACCCTCAACTTGTAATCCTTTATTTTTAAGATTTGTAATCCATCTCTGAAAACCTCCACTTAATGCGATTTCAGGTTGAAGTTTTGCATTAGTTACTGCTCTTTGTTGCATAACATTTGACGTAACTCCTGCTGCCACTAAAAGTAGTATGGCTATCGTAAGAACAATATTTAGCTTTGATTTCATAACAACATTATACAAGCTTGATTCTGTAGATGTGTTTTTCTGTACGTCGACTTTTACAGCTCCCTCGCGCATAACAATAATTTCGTTATCTTTAAACTTAATCACTGTAGATGGTTCTGAAACAATTTCGCCTTCTTCAACGTAAAGGTCAATGACATCGCCAAACTTTTGTTTTGCTTCCTCAACATTATTAATCGAAGGCTCTCCTGAGATATTTACAGTTGTTGAAACCAATGGACCGGTTTGTTTTAGTAAGTTTATTAAATCTTTTTTATCGGGTATTCTAAAGGCAAGTGAGTTTTTGCCTCGATGTAAATATTCCAAGTCCGCCCCGTTTACGCCAAAAATAATAGAAACTTTACCGGGCCACAAAGATTTTAATTTCTTTGACACGCTTTTTGTAGCTTCTACTCCGAATTTCTTTAAATCTGAAATATCGCTAATTAAAATAATAAAAGGTTTGTCGGCTTCGCGTTGTTTTATTTCATATATTCTTCCAACAGCATCGGGATTAAAAGCATTAGCGTGAAGACCGTATAACGTGTCTGATCCAAGCATGACAACTTTTCCGTCTTCAATATTTTTAGCAACTTCATTTTGTTCGTAAATATTATTCATACCTTAATGCCTCAATTGGATCTTTACGTGCAGCTTTAATTGCAGGGTAAGTTCCAAAGATTATTCCGACTGCCAGCGAAAAGCCAATCGACATGATAATTGACCACAACGGGACTTCGGCTCTAATCCAAAACCTGGCTACTAATGACGCTAAAAATCCGAGAAGTAATCCTATCAAACCCCCGGCTAAGCTAATCATTATTGCTTCAAGAGTAAATTGTAAGGCAATGTTCGTTGGTGTTGCGCCAAGAGCTTTTCGTAAACCAATTTCTTGAGTTCTTTCGGTAACAGCCACAAGCATGATGTTCATAATTCCGATACCTCCGACAACCAGTGAAATGCCTGCTATAGCTGCAAGAATTGTGGAGAGTAACCCAATAATATTTTGAACGGTTGAGAGCATGTCTTTTTGAGTCATAACTGTAAAGTCATTTTTAGAAAGATCTCGCATTAACGTGAGTTCAACTTGTCTTTTTAAATCTTCGGCATTAACACCATTTTTAGCTTTTATAACAATGCTTGAAATTTTCTTAATATTAAATATTGTTTTAACTGTTGTGTCAGGCGCAAATACGATGTTGTCGTAACTTTGACTTTTCTTTTCCATAACACCTATGACCTCAAAACTTTCGGTGCCCAGTTTTATTCTCTGCCCTACAGGATCTTGATTTCCAAATAATTTATCTGCTACATCATATCCGATAACTGCTACTTTCGCTTTTGTTGCTTCTTCGTTGCTTGTAAATACACGACCTGCTGATAGTTTTAAATCAAAGATATCAAATCCTTTATTGGACATTCCCGTTAAAGCTGCGTTGTAATTTTTGGTTTTATAATTTGCGTTTTGATAAAGTTCCAGCCATGCGGTTACACCTATTATTTGATCGCTCACATAGTTATTGATCATATCTACATGTTTGTAATCAAGTTTGTTGCCAGCCAAGTTTTTAGTTGGATCGTCGCGAAGGTTAACTTTACCCGGTGATATAAATAAAAGGTTGGAACCTAAGGAAGAAAATTGATCTGTAATGTAATTCTCTACTCCTCGCACTATGGAAACGAGAACAACAACAGAAAAAACTCCGATAATAACGCCGAGCATGGTCAATAATGATCTTATTTTGTTTAGAGTTAGCGAGCTGAGTGATGTCTTAAGAGTTTGTGTTATATGCATTACTTGTAGTTTATCACGGTGGGGTTTTTTGGGAAAAAGCTGGGTATATTTTGTTGAGAATTGGTGATGTCGCGAATTGGCGAAAAAAAACGGAAGCTAGTAGATTTTTATATCTAGCTTCCGTTTGGTTAATTCTGGTTTACTTTTATTTTACGAAGTAGAGCCAGATTTGCGATGTGACTTGCAGTTTATCTGGGACGCTTGCGAGTAGAGATTCTCCCCAGCCGGCGGCATCGACGAAAATATGCAGAGCTTGGGTCTCGCCGAATACGCTCTGGGAAGTTACGACGAGTATATGGTCGCAAGTTTCCCACATCAATCTGCCCATTCCTAGCTTTGTCAGCCATTGGGCAACCTTGATGTATGTGAACCACCCGTGGGTTGCACCACCGTATGATTCACTGCCTAATTCCGTGACTTCAGTTAGGGGCATATCCATGGCTTCAATTTCAGCCAGGGTGGCGTCGCCAGAGACTAGTTTGGCTTTAACAACCAAATGGCCATCTGCGGTCTTTGCCTGATAGGTTTCCCATTTGCAAGGTATTTTTGTTATATCTGCTACGACCTTGCAGACTTTCTTAAGCAAGTCGTGCTCGTTGGGATCCGGCAAATTAAACTGAGACGGATCTGTTGGCTGATAATCAGTGGCCTTAGGCGTTTCGGCACTTGCGCTGCTTACCAGATTCCAGTCAGGACTTGCTAACTCCGGTACCTGAATGCCCTGTGTTTGCATCCCAAAAAAGCAAAGAGCACATAGGGCAAGAAATGCCAGAACAATTACCGTAACAGGATTCAATGTTCCGGCCATATTATTTGCCCTCTATTTTTACCAACTCCCAGCTCTTGAGATAACCATTCTTGTCTTCGACCATGCCCTCAGGTGTAATTCCAAAGGCAAAATCTCCCATCAAGGGAACCTGGCAGTGAATTACTGCTTTTTCCACATCGATGTCGCTGACAAAGGAGATTAGTCCCGGGTGTCCCACATTTTCCAACCATTTGTTGAAAACTTCCAGCATTGCTTGCTCTGTCATTTTTGCCTCCTAACCTTTCTCTCATTGATCTGATAATTTTGATTACATTGACAAACATTCTATACGCAATTTATGCACCAGTCAAATGCTATAGGGCATACAGAGGCCAAAAAAAACGGAAGCTAGTAGATTTTTATATCTAGCTTCCGTTTGGTTAAACTGCTTTAATTGCGGCCTGGTTTTATGGTATCTGATAAAACCACAAGTTACTTACGACCGGTGTGAACTGGGTATCTCCGATCAAACGTGGCTTAAGCCCGTGTATGTCTTCGAGGATACCAATGGTCGGTTCGCCGGCTTGCTTGTTCACCATATCGTAGGTTTTTATCGATTGCCCTGCGATATCAAAAAACACTTTTTCAAGGCCATAGCGCTCCAGCAGCCAGGTTGCCATCTGGATCTCGATGTACCAACCCTTGGTCTGATTATTGTAGCTATCAGGGTAGGCTACAATATCTTTGAATGCAACCTTTGTGGCCGTGATGTCCGCAATCACGTACTTTTCTCCGGACAGGAGGCGCATGTTGATAACAGGGTTTCCTGCCAACATGGTCACTTTCCAGGAGCAAGGTAAAGATGCTTTGGCCGCCGATGTACACAGTGCACCGATTCCGGCGTCCTTGGTGGGATCAAAAAGACCCAATAGGTCGGGGCGAATGGCTTTGCCTGCATAATCTACCTGGGAGGTGTTCAAGTGACCCGTTATAGGAACCAATACCCATGGATCGTTTGTCGGAATACCCCCGTTGATCGTTGCTGCCTGCGTAGGTTGCGTGGGTACAGCGGCCAGGGCCATGAACATGAACACGAAGATCAAACCAATTCTCAAAAACTTATTGTTGCCAAAACTACTTAAAACTTTCATGATAAACTCCTTATCCTTTCACTTCATAATATGGGTTAACTAACATCTCGGGGATTTTATAACAAAAAAGAGCATGTGTCAAAGGCTATAGGATCGTGTTGCCTCGTAAATTCACCTAGGCAGTTTCAGTAGCAAACAAGTTGCCTTTTCGTTCCTTAAGCTCCCATTCTACATAGGGTCCCTTTACAACGGTTAACATTGATTTGATAGATACAACATAAAGCAGGTATCTGTAAAACAAACGCTGTAATGGCAAATATATCAAAAGTTTTTTATCTTCCTGGGGTTCCAGCAAAAATGCCACTATGCAAGTAATAAAATCTACAAGTGTAAAAAGCAGATAGAAACCAATGATTTGATACAGGCTATCGGATGAAATATCTGTGTGAATATTTCTTTGCCATAAGGCAAAGGCCAATGCGGCTATCGTAAAAATATCAAGCAAAGGAGCAACGATTGGGAACAAAACTTGGTAAATAATTATATTCGGAATGGTTACAAATCCCATCGCACGATACTTTGGATTAAATAAAGTATTTAGATGTTTCCAAGCAGCCTGGAAAGTCCCAAACATCCACCTGAAACGTTGCTTAATAAATACGTCGATAGTTTCTGGAGCTTCGGTGTAAGCGATGGCGCTTTGTTCGTAAGCTATCTTATAACTAAGCTTTGCAATTCTTAAAGTTAATTCTGTATCTTCGGCCAATGTATCTGAATAAAATCCGTCCAATTTGTTAACAACATCCTTTCGCCAGCCTCCAATTGCGCCGGGAACAACGGCTATTGCATTTAAAACACTAAACGCGCGACGATCCAGATTTTGACTTATTACGTACTCAAGGGCCTGCAATTTTGTAATTATATTTATTTTGTTACCTACTTTTACGTTACCTGAAACCGCACCGACCTTTGGATTCGCAAAATGTTTTACGATTTTAGAGATTGTATCAGGCAAAATTATTCCGTCAGCGTCTTGGATAATTAGAATTTCGGCTGAGCTAATAGTTGCAGCATAGTTTAGCGCATTAGATTTTCCACCGTTGGGCAATGAATATACTTTTACCTTTGGGTTATTTCTAAATTCTTTTTGAGCGACACGGTAGGTTTTGTCTGACGATCCGTTTTCTACAACTAAGATGTCGAAGTTTTTATAATCTGATTTCAATAACGTTTCAACCGTTTGTATGATCACCTTTTCCTCATTCCATGCCGGCACAATAACGCTAACTTTTGGCTGGTATGTGTCGTCAAATTTTTTGAACCTCGAAAATAACTTTTGAAAAGTAGCCAATGAAATTATTATGCCTATTCTTGCTATTCCCAAAATGATTCCTATCCAAAATAGAATTTTAAAAAGATTAAGCAATTTAGAAAGAATAATAAATCCTGCGTCATTACTAAATGTATTTAACGCCGATTGATTTTGTATTGGAGGCATAACTATATCTTTAGGAAGTCCCATTAAGTCGGAAACGCTTACAAATGTATAGCCTTGGTCTTTTAACGTGGAGATTATTTTTGATAAAGCTTGAATTGTTTGTTCCCTATCTCCACCGCTATCGTGTAATAAAATTATGTGACCGTCGCTTTCCTGCAATTGTGCGCTGATACGATTTACTATTTCATCACTGCCAGGTTGTGCCCAATCTTTTGGATCAATTCCCATGCCGACGGTGTAATAGCCAAGCTCACTTGTTAATAACACAGGATTTATTTCTTCCGGAGTTTCGGGTTCAGCGTCTTCTCCAAATGGTGGCCTAAAAAGAAGCGTACTATGCCCGGTTATAGATTCAATCAGTCTTTGTGTTGAATTTAATTCTATTTCTTCGTAGTTGGTTGATATTTTAGATAAGTTTGGGTGCGTGTATGTATGACTTCCGATTTCATTACCTGCTTGATACATTTGTTTGATAATATCCGGATAAAGATTTGCTTGGCTTCCCACAATAAAAAAAGTTGCCGTTACGTTATTGTCTTTTAATATTTTTAAAATCTCTGGAGTGTATTTGTTTGAAGGTCCGTCGTCAAATGTTAGAGCTATTTGTTTTTGAGGTGTTACGCCTGATCCAAGTCTTTGAATTTCAAATGGATCGGGATATACAGTGATGTTTTGATTTGTGATTAAGCCGCTTACTTTATCTGTTGTTATATCGCGTTTTCCTGGGTGCTGTGCCGATATAACCTTTAAAACTTCTCCGGTGCCTTGATACATAATGGATAAATCCAAATTTATATTTGAAATATCAGGTATTGCTTGGCTAAGATTATCTCTGTTTTTGAATATTGACCAAATCGAACTATCTTCGGAGCCAAGTCGCCAAATCCCTATTCCTGCCATATTAAACTTTTGTGTAGCTAAAAATTGGTTATAAAAAGTTGTTGCATCCAAATACCAAACAGAATGCTGATCTTTATTTGTGTCCACGTAAGAAAATTTTGGGTTTAACGTTGTTTGATCAAATTGAACCTGCGCCCCGGAGTCTTTTGCCATTTTTAGCGTTTCTTCAACAGTTCTGGTAACCGCTGGAGTCTTTTTTGTTAAATCCCAATCGTATGCGTAATTACCAAGGGCTATCAGTGTCTTTTCTTTTGGAACCATTTTTGAAATATTTGTAAGGGAATTTATAAACCAATCTTGTGGCGCAATAGCCCCTGCCGGACCAGTGTTCCAGTGATTGTCGTACATCATGAAAATTAAGTAATCGCTGTTTTTTGACAGGAATGAATAATTTACGTCCACGTTATCTGGAGGCAAACCAACAAGTACTTGAAGGTTATCTGGCGTAAATCTTGCGTGTAATTGTTGAGTAAATAAATTGTAGTATGGTTCGTCTAGCGGATTGGTGTTTTCTAAATCAATTGTAATTCCTGATAATTTATATGTTGTGGCGTAAGTATATAAATTTTCAACTAGGTTTTTGCGGGCTGTGGGATTTCGCAAAACTTTTCCAAGTAACACAGGATCGAAGTCTTGCATTGTGTCACTGTAATTATTTATTAAGGGTTCGACTTTTACATCTGAGTTATTGTTCTGAAGATATGTTAAAACTCTGGATTGATCTTCTGTATCGTATAAACCTATTGCACCTGTTTCGTCCTTTAAATAAATCCATTCAGGAATTAATACATTTATTGTCGCCAAATTTCTTTTAAGCGAAACCCAACCGTCAGGTTCTGAAGGTTGATAAAAAGCAACATTTAAGGAGTTTGGTGTGGCGCTGACCTTTTTAGCTATGCCTAAAAAAAGTGTAGCTATCTTTTTTAGTGCTGTGGTTTGGGCGTTATTTACATTTGTAGTTGGTGTTTCTACTTTTGTAATTGTGTTTGTATTTGGAATTGTTACCTGAGGTAAGATGACATTTTGTTGGATCGATTTTACTAAACCGTAATAAATAAATATAATGAGAGTAATACCCAACCCAACCGTAATTAAGAAAATAGGCCAACGTACTTTTGACTTGTCGTAAAAAATTTGATTTTGTGTATTTTCTTTATTATTGCTTGATTTCATACGTTCGACTTTTGTACACAGTAAGATATACTATTTGCTAGCTAAGTTCAATTGCCGTAATCATGATGAAAAAGTACTACATATACATTTTCATAGTCACATTAATACTATTTGCTGTGGGAATAGGTATATTTATTGTGGTGTCTAACAAAAACGGACGTTCTTCAAAAAGCTCGGTGACAACACATTCATCAGAAACTGACCCTGCAAAAAATTTAGTAAATATCGAACGCCAAGTTGGTGTTTTGGATGATACTACTGCCAGTACCACGGCATCTGCAAAGATACCAGAATCTTCGGCGCCGATTTCTACACCAACACCTTCACCTACTCCCGATGAACTAAATTCTTTAACTCCAGAGCAAAAATTGCGTGCGGATCAACTAACCAGTTTATTTGAAAACGGAAAAACCGATATTCAATATGATTACATAGAAAATTTAGACGACGGCAGGGGTTATACTGCTGGAAAAGCTGGATTTACAACAGCCGACGGAGATTTATATGTGGTTGTTAAACTTTACTTAACACGTTTTACTGAAAGTCGCCTAGCAAAGTACTTACCTACTCTTAAAGACTTAGCTGAAAAAGGAAGTTCTAAAGTATCAAAACTAAAAGGTTTTGCGGATGATTGGAAAAAAACGGCCGACGAAAATGTAGCTTTTCGTGATGCTCAGGATGAAGTAACAGATAAACTTTATTATTTTCCGGCTTTGAAATTGGCTCAAGATAATGGTGTTGTTTCAGCTTTGGGTCGAGCATTTTTTTACGATACGATTATTCAACATGGCGAAGGTGACGATCCTGATAGTATTGGTGCGTTAATAGACAAGACAAGTAAGAACATGCATGGCAGTCCAAAAGATGGGGTGGATGAATCAAAGTGGCTAACAGAAATGATAAATGTAAGAAAGGCTGACTTAAAAAATCCCGACGATTCCAGTACTCAAGACGTTTGGAAACAATCTACTGGTCGTTGCGATGTTTTTATGGCTATATTAAAGGACGGTAATATGGATTTAACCGGTCCCATTAAGATTAAGACTAAAGAGTACGATGTGACTATAAATTAGTTTTTATTGGTGCCCAGGGCGGGAGTCGGTTGCCGGTTCTCGCTTGCTAGCTCGACCGTCGACCGCGGCTCGGCGTCGTCACGCCTGCGCCTTTCGCCTCCCTATTAACTTGTTATATAGGATATTTTGGTTGCCGTTAACTTTATTATGCTAAATGGTGCCCAGGGCGGGAGTCGAACCCGCACGCCTTTGCAGGCAAAAGATTTTAAGTCTTTCGTGTCTGCCATTCCACCACCCGGGCGTGAACTTATTACCTATTATAATATAACTTATGGTGGCAATCCGCGTGCTTTGCGCGCTGTTGCACCCCATCTCACTAAACGCACTTCGTTTGTTAAGTGATCTGGTGCCCCCGGAGGGAGTCGAACCCCCAACCTTTTCCTTAGAAGGGAACTGCTCTGTCCTTTGAGCTACGAGGGCCAGTTTTACTAGGTAACGAACGTATTTTACAGCATTATCATGGAAAACCAAATAGTCTGGGAAATTAGTCAATTCTGACTCAACATTTCGTCTACATAATGTTGCCAAGTTTTAAAAGAAATTCCGGTTATCTGTTGTGTAGCCTTTGTGTCCATAGCGGTATAAATTGCTCTTGGAATGATCGTTATCTTTTCTAAAAACATTTTCATAGGAATCGTAACTAATTTACTGGAATCGCGACCAGTTTTTTCTAAAACATATTTAGCAACTTCATAATGCGAGGTTGAGTTTATGGAACAAACATGTAAAACACCTGATAAGTTTCTGTTTAATACCACGTTTAGAACATTACAAAACTCGTCAATGTACGTTGGCGTAATTGCGTTGTCGTTAAACATTGGATACAGCTTATTCGAATCGTAAAGTTCTATAAAGTTTCGAACAAAATCCGTTTTGGTAAACTTCGATCTAAACGGATAGGTAATTCGTATGATGCAATAATTTTCACAATTTTCCTTTATATATTTTTCTGCAGCTAGTTTTGATAAGCCATAAAATGAAATTTTCTTTTCATCTTGTTTTGATAAATCTTCGTTTTCTATGTAACTTGCATCGGCCGTATCTTTTCCAGAAAATATTAAATCAGTGCTTATTTGAACCAACTTAATTTTATGCTTATTCGCCAACTCTGAAAGTAAACAAGGTATTCCGAAATTGGTTTTCCAAGTATTTCCATCTAAATTTCCAACCTCAGCTTGTGCTGCGCGTACATCGGTAATGGCCGCGAAGTTAACTATGGCGTCTGGTTGGAGTTTTTCGATATAAGCTGTTACTTTAGTTTTATCCTTAAAGTTTAATTCCTCAATTGTTGGACAAACTAACTCAAAATCATTTTTATATAGCTCAACAAATCTTGAACCTACCAAACCTTGTGCTCCTGTAACTAATACTTTCATTTAAAATTTCTCCGGATATAAACTTTTTAACGTAGGATTATTTCTATCGCGATCCGACAATATTGGATTATTTAGTGGCCACTGAATATTTAGGGTTTGATCGTTCCATAAAACTCCAGTTGGTTTAAGCTCGTCATATTCGGTATTCATAAGATATTGGTAATCCACAGCTTGGTTTCCTTTAGCACAAAAACCTACTGCTAAACCTTTATCTATAAAAATACTTAATTGATTACTTTCCGAAACTTCAAAGGTCATGTGTTGACCAAAAGTTTCTGACTCCGGACGTATGTCGGCAACAGCTACAAAGGTTTCACCGTTTATTGGGTAAATTAATTTACATGCTTGTTCAGAGTGAAGTCCTCGCACTACATTGGGCAAAGATCGCGAGTGATTCCAAGCTTTTACTTTAAAATCTCTACCTAGTGCTTTTTCCAAAACACTTATTGTAAATGCTTCTCTAAATAATCCTCGGTTATCCTCGAACCTATGCGGATTAACAACAAATAAACCTTTAATGTGTGTAGCTGTAACAGAGCGTGGAATGGCCATACTTAAATCTATCATAAATTAAATTTCCTTTTTAACAATTTCGGAATCTATGAGTAACCATTTTGGTCTATCTACCATCCATTTAACGCATTTTTCTAAACGAACTTCAAATGGTGCTTTTGGATACCATCCCATTTCCTGCAACTTTGTTCCGTCGAGTGCGTAGCGTAAATCATGTCCAGGTCTTGAGCTGTGAAAATCTAACATTTGATATTTAAGTGGTTTGTTTAATATCTTTGCAACCATTTGTGCCAGCTCCAAATTTTCAACTTCACGATAACCTTTGATATTAAATTTATCTCCGTTATGTGTTTGAGTATTTAGTAAAAATAAAACAGCGTCTGCCACATCTCGCGCGTGTATATAAAACCTTGAGCCTGATTTAGTTCTAGTTGGATCAGAGTGAATGATTACTTCTTCTTCAAATAATATTTTTTTAACAACCATTGGCAAAAACTTTTCAGGATGTTGGCGTTCTCCAAATACGTTCATGCAGTGAGTAATTATTATTGGAAGTTTGTAAGTGTTTTCGTAGGCTATGCATAATTCTTCGGCGCCTGCTTTACTTGCGGCATAAGGATTACTTGCGCGATAGCGGTCCCATTCTTTGTAGGCAACATTGGCTGGTGCTGGTCCAAAAACTTCATCGGTTGAAAAATATACAAACTTTTCTAAACCCTCTAGACCTCGAGCATAGTCTAAAATATTTGCAGTTCCCACAACGTTATCCATAACAAATTCCATTGGATAAGTTATTGAGCGATCAACGTGACTACTTGCGGCTAAGTGAACAATGTAATCTGCTTTGCCAATTGCTTTTTGAACATATTCATTTAATGGTGCTTTTAAATCGTGCCACACATTTTTTACGCGATGTTTATTTTCCTGCCATGAATCTATATCTGTTATTCGGTCGTATGTGGCTGTTGAGTCTAGGCGGTCTAGTGAAACAATATCCCAGTCAGTATTTTTTAGGATATGCTCTACAAAATGATGACCAATAAATCCCTCTGCACCAGTTACTAGTATTTTTTTCATATTAAATTTTCTTTCTTAAAGTTTTAATTAATTACAGGTGAACTTGATTCTCCCTGACGTCTACTTTATTTAATAAGGTAGACCAGTTTTGTCTATAGATTTAAAAAGCATAAACAAAGCTGTCATGCTAAATAAATCATTTAAGTACGCCTCTGGCGTATCGCTATTTTCGGCCAAATCGAGCCGAGAAATTTCATCTATTCTCTCCTCTACTTCCTCTAAAGTTTTTAACACTGGTTCTGTGGCAGCAAGGGCTGGACCCTTTTGCGGATCTGCATCCATACCGTGTTCCAACTTTAAAGAATGTTTTATCTCCTCTGCAGTCATCGTTTGTTTTGTTATATAAAACAAAGCCTGCACCGGGGACGAAACTCCACTTATGCCTGTATTATTCCAAAAGTAACCGAGGTTACGAACTTCTAAAAGGTCAGCTTCCGCTGTTAGGTTTGGCAACTTTCTATTAACTAAATTAAGGCCTAACTTTTCAGGTTTTGTGCCCTCTGCAACCGAACCTCGATAAACTTCTATACTTACTTTACCACCAAGTGTCATTCTATCTTGAGCGCATAGCAATAAATAAACAGCTGTTCCACTTTTAACAACAATTGGACAAATAACTCTAGGCAACGCATCTCCAACAACAAAATGTTTTCTTTTTCTTTCTAGTTTTTTCTCTCCCGGAGGAATCATTTCAACCGAGGCTACTTTTACAATTCCTTCAAAGTCTTCAACAGAAGTAACACCAAGTATTGTGTACTCTTTTGGATGTGTTCCACGTTTATTAAAGTGCGGCATAATGCCTTTCAGTTTGGAATTAATTGAATCCAATTCTTCAATACCAACTTCTTCAGGTGTTTTGCCTTCTGGTACAACTTTATTTATAAATTCTTGCTCAGATAGTTTCATGTTTCTAAATAATACAACTTCCCTATGACTTGATCATTAAGGAACTATTGGAGTCTATCATTGCCACATACTTGAGTCAAATGAGTATAATGTAACGTATGGAACCAAAAAAAGTATCAGTAATAATAGTTAATACAAATACAAAAGATGTTTTAAGGCTTTGTTTGGAAAATCTCAAAGATAGTTATGAAAATATGGAAGTTATCGTTAACGACACCGCTTCGTACGATGGTTCTGTTGAAATGATGGAAACAGAATTTCCGTGGGTACGAATTAATCGACTACCAAATAATGGTTTGGCATACGCACTAAACAAAGGAATTGAATCTGCTACGGGAGAATATTATTTATACTTAGGTTCTGACGGATTTCCAGAAAAAGGAAAAACTATAAAGGGTTTGGTTGAATATTTTGATACACATCCGGACGTTGGTGGTGCTGCCGTTAAATTGGTTTTGCGAAGTGGCGAAGTTGATATGGACGTACATCGTGGATTTCCTACACCTTGGGTTTCACTCACGCACTTCTTAGCATTAGATAAGCTGTTCCCTAAATCAAAACTATTCGCTGGTTATTTTATGACTTACGAAGACATGAATAAGGAACACGAAATAGATTCGTGTATCACCCACTTTTTGTTTATTCGTAAAAGTGCACAAGACAAAGTTGGTCCTTGGGATGATAAAACATTCTTTTTGTATGGTGAGGATATTGATTTTTGTTACCGTTTAAAAAAAGCCGGTTACAAATTAATGTATCTTCCTCAGTTTACGGCTCAACATTGGAAAGGTGTCACCGTTGGTGTTCGAAAGGTTTCTCAGGATGTTGCCAGTAAGTCCCCTGTTTTTAAACTTGGAGATAAAGATTACACTCGCGGAAAATTCAGAGTTAGGATTCAAGAACTTTCCACAGAAGCTATGGAAGCTTTTTACAGGAAGCATTATATAAGCCAATATCCGTGGATTGTAAATTTCCTAGTCATTTTTGCGATTCGCGTGCTCAAAGTTATTAGGGTTAATAAGCAGAAGTTGTTGAATTTAAAGAACGGGATGAAGTAGCAATGATGCTAGAAACCTTTTCCGATGAAAAAATTTATGTTGATAAACAAGGTGGTATTACTGAAACAGGCATTATCAAACCTACAGATAAAGAGGTTGAAACCATTGGTCGTTCGAAAAATGGTTTAATGGATCATGATTTAATACGATTTAAACTGACAGGCGAGTTACCGGATAAATATGGTGATGAAATAGATCGAAAACTTGACGTTTATCAAAATTATTTAGATCATCCTGAATTACCAAAAAGTGCTTCTCAAGCGGTGATCTCAGAGGGTGCACGCTCTTCCGCTGATCTTGGGGTAGGTTTACTATCGAAAATTCATAAAGGCGAAGTGGTACAAGAACTAACACAAGAGGATTTAAGAAATATTCAATACTATTTCTTTGTAGCAGGTAAAGAGGCGGTTAATAACATGGAAAATAGACTTGATGATTATTATGTTGCTTGTGAAGTATTGGATGCTAATTATCAAACGAGTAGTTTGTTGGATACTTTTAGTGACACCTTCTTTTTAGCTTTAATAGATGAATATATTGATCCGGAGCAACAGAATACACTTGAACATGAGCAGGCATTACTCTTGCTTAATACCTTACAAAGTATTTATGCAAATGTTACTGAAATAGACGTTGCTTTTTTGGACAGAATTGATGCCTTTGTTACAAAAATATCGAAGACAGGTATAAATCAATCAGCCCCTGATGTTGATGTAACGCAAAAAGCTAATAATTTTGCTGCTTTGTTAAAAGGAAAATCCCTTAAGTCCATTTAATGTTTGGAGCGGCGGACCGGACTTGAACCGGCGACCTTCTCCTTGGAAGGGAGACATTCTACCACTGAACTACCGCCGCGTAAGGTCATAACACTAACGTAGGTGCATTTTACTATGTTCGGCGCCCTAGCGCCAGCGCCATTTATAGCGCTACTTAACTTTACTCAATATATCTGATTTTCGTCTGTTAAACTCGCGTTCGTCTATTCTTCCCTTGTTAACAAGCTCTCTTAATCGGCTAATAGAACGTTCAAATGAAACCACGTCATCTGTGGATTTTTCTTTATCTGGATGTAGTTTTGCATGTGCGTGATACAGCTTTTGATCGATGACTTTTTTTGCTTGTTTGGCTAAAGCTCTTGGTATGTACTTAATTATTATGTCTTCGGCACCGGTCGTATAAATCTCAAGTGTTCCAAACAATAATCCAGATGAAAGTGTAGCCTGGGCAATTTGGTTGTAGGACATGGTAATTTCTCTGACAATAAACCATTTGCGTCGTTTATATTTTAGCAAATCATCATATATGTATAGATATGGTGGGAAAATAGTCCTATTAAACGCTGGGTTACCGTTAAGTTCTAATAATAAACTAGACATTAGTTTTATATTACACTAAAAGTCGTCGTCAAAGCTTGCGCCTTCTAGGTCGCGTTCAAGTTCTGGAATATAGTCTATGTCAGTTGGTGATTTTTTCTTAGAGCGTTTACTCTCTAAAGCTGCCAAAATATCAGGTTCTAACTCTGTGTGAGTGACCTCTACAACTTCACCATCATCTTCAAGTTCTATTACGTCAGCAACCTCTGCGGTTGTCTTTTTTAATTTTTTAGGTTTTTCAGTTTTTGCTTTGGGCATGGTACCTTATTTGCGGCTCGCGCCGGCAAACCCTTTTAAATTTTTTTACGATGTTTTCGTAATATATATACGATGTATAATACTTTAATGCAAGAGTCAATTTTCGATGTTTTAATACTTGGTGGTGGTCCTTCTGGGCTTACTGCCGCAATATATACATCACGCGCAATGCTAAATACGTTAGTTGTTGCAGGTAATCCTACCGGCGGTCAGCTAACTACTACGACAGAAGTTGAGAATTTTCCTGGGTTCACACATGGTATACAAGGACCTGAATTGGTCTCAAATATGAGAATGCAAGCTGAAAGATTTAACACCAACTTCGCCGATGAGAATGTTTTAAAAATATCTGGAACAGCAAAAACAGGTTTTGTTGTTGAAACCGACGCTGGTAATATTTACAAAGGTCGTTCCGTTATTGTTGCTACAGGTGCCACAGCCAAATGGCTTGGTTTAGAAAGTGAGCAGCGTTTAAAGAGTAAGGGTGTTTCTGCCTGTGCCACGTGCGACGGTTTCTTTTTCAAAAATAAGGTTATTGCAGTTGTTGGTGGAGGCGATGCTGCGATGGAAGAAGCAACTTTTTTAACCAAGTTTGCTTCAAAAGTTTATGTGTTAATACGAAACACTGAGGCCACTATGAAAGCAAGTAAAATCATGAAACAGCGCGCCATGGAAAATTCAAAAATCCAATTTGTTTTTAGTACCGAGGTTAAAGAAGTTTTAGGAGTTGATCACGTTGAAGGTCTTAAGGTTTTTAACAGCGATAAAAATGCCGAAAGTGTTTTGTCGGATATTCAAGGGTTGTTTGTAGCCATTGGTCACGAACCCAACACAAAGTTTTTAAATGGATTTATTGATTTGGATCAAAAAGGTTACATAAAATCCAATGATATTACACATTCAACCAAGGATGGTGTTTTTGTTGCAGGTGATGTCGCCGATTATAGATATCGCCAGGCTATAACAGCCTCAGGTTTAGGTTGTATGGCTTCTTTAGATGTGATTAAGTTTTTAGCTGAAAATTAAAAAAGATGCCGTGAGCTAGTTATTAGCAGGTCCACGGCATTTACGACGAAAAATCTTTCAACTTATCCACTCAACTGATTCGTATATTAATATTTCCGACCAGTTGCGTTTTGGGCTTGGCTTAACTTCCTGTAATGCAAGTCCTCTACCCAAAGTTGTAACCAAAACCAGTTCCGGAGTAGTATCCACGGGAACCTTAAAACGTTTAAATTTGTATTCTCCCTCTCTCAAAATACTGAGGCTAATAACCAGTTTGTTCTCCTGTTCTGTGATGAAACATTGTTCAACACCACAGCCGGTTATTTGGCTCCTAACAGCTACTGTTACCATCGTATCCGTTAACATAGTATGCCTCTTTTCTGATTAGGATTTTAAGGAAAGTGTATACCTATGTTTGAATAAAAAATATGGACAAACTTTTTTTTGAGTTTGTCCATGTGTGTTTTGTGGCCAGGCGTTGTAATTTATCTTGAGGCCTCGACCATTAACACCCTGAGTTGGTTGCAGATATATTCAATCTCGGGCACACTTGCGGATCCGGTTGTATATGCGGATATGGGTCGCTCATCAGTTCCGGTTTCTGCGTCCGGTATATCATCATCACGGATTCCCCATGGGAAGAGTATGGCAACGCTTCCGCTATGGAAAGCAAAATAAAGTGCAATATACCAGTGATATCCGTCGCTTGTTGCCAGAGAATTAACTGCACCGTCGAATCCGGGGATCAGCTTTGCCACGGATACTATTTCTTCCCTGCGTATTGTGTGTGTATTATTTTGCACAGCTGCGAGCTGTTTCAGAGATGACAGTTTGATGGGTTTTCCAAAGCGCTGTAAAATGGCTATAGGTTTTTTAGTCTTTTTCTTTTTATCCATAATTCTCTCCTTAAGTTATATTTGCGAAACTATTGGTGAGAATATAGCACCTGCGTGTATTAGAGTAAACTATAGGAACTTAGAACGGCGCTAACTCTAAAATTTCAAACTTTGTTGTTGTATAACTCTTCAGCCTTATTCCAATTAACCAAATTCCACCAATTCTTGATATATTCATCACGCTTGTTTTGATATTTAAGGTAATATGCATGTTCCCATACATCTAAAGTTATTATTGGTTTTTTACCTTCTGATATTGGTGTGTCCTGGTTGGCTGTTGATGTTACTTCTAACTTGCCATCACTATTAATTACTAGCCATGCCCAACCGCTTCCAAATCGACCAAGTGCATGGTTTGAAAAATTCTTTTTAAATTCATCGATACCTCCAAAGCTTTTGTTAATCTCTTTTAACAATTCTCCGTGTGGTTCCGTTGTGTTTGCAGAAGCCATTATTTCCCAAAAAAAGTTATGGTTATATACACCTCCTGCTGTGTTTTTAACGGCTGTGTAAATTTCTTTAGGTAATGTGTCTAGTACTGTTAGCAATTTTTCAAGATCCATATCTAGATAATCCGGATACTTTGATAATGCATCTAACAACTTATTTAAATAAGTTTGATGGTGCTTTGTGTAATGGATCTCCATTGTTTGCGCATCTATATAAGGTTCTAAAGCGTCGTAAACGTATGGTAACTTAGGTAATTCTTTAAGCATATTTCCTCCTTTTTCAAATATACATGACTATGAATATATTATCATTTTTTCTATATCAAACAAGTGTGTTAAATTGTATCCATGCGTAAAACTATAAGCGGTTTCCTAAAGAGTGAAATTTTTTGGATCTTACTGTTTGGCGTCACACTTTTTCTTTTCCTTTGCCCACTTACACAAAAAATTAATTTCTACCAAAATGATGATTGGGTTTATTACAAAACAGTTCAGTCTTTTATGCAATGAAACTTTAAGTTAGACGGCTATATAGAGGCCACGTTTTACGCACAAGGAATTATTGGTGCGCTGTTTAGCTTTGTTTTTGGAATTTCACATTTACCCTTTCTAACGTTGCTTTTTTCTGTACTTAATTATGCTTTGGTTGCATTCACTTGCTATAGATTTTTTGGTAAAAAACTTTGGCTTTCAATTTTAACGGGACTTGTCGTTTTTTTAAATCCTTGGCATGCCTACTCTATTTGGGGATTTATGACAGAAAATTTTTTCTTATCGTTTTTGTTAGCAGGAATTTTAATGTTTTTATATTTTGATGAAACTAAAAAGCGGAAGTTTATATTTTTATCTCTTTTGTTTGGTTTTTTTGCATTTATGATTAGGCAAGTATCTGTTGTCCTTCCTGTATCTTTAACGGTTTATTACATTTTGAAACGTGACTGGAAATCCGCCGCTTGGCCTTTTGTAGCTACGCTTTTAGAGTTAGCTTTTTATTTCTTGCTTTTCCCAAAAACCACAGAAATGACGCAGGACAGTTTTTTGTTGCAACACTTATCAAGTTTCGATTACATGTACTCGCTCATATATAGCTGTTTTTTGTTGCTTACTGCAGTTTTGCTTCCCTACTTTATATTTATATTTGATGCAAAAGAGTTTAAGAATTCATACAAAAAGATTGGAATTTTTGTAATTGCTTGGTTAGGTTTATTAATTGTTTTGGACCATTATTTTAAGCCCGATGTTGTCTCGTGGGGAGAATTTCCTTACATCAAAAACATTTGGGAGCGTCGCGGATATTATCCTCGCGGAATTTTAGGAACTAAGTATTATTTTGCAGGAATGTTTTCGTTATATAAATATTGGGATTTGTTAGCAAAAGTTGTTTTTAGTGGATTTATAGCTTATGTGGTGTTAATAAAACGACGTATTGTTAACTTTTTTCTGATACTGACTGTTATTTATTTGGGTGCGATGTCGTTGGTAAGTTCTTTTTATGATAGATATTTGCTAGTACTTGTTCCGATAATGATTTTTTACCTGCTATCTTTTGAGATTAAGTTTGATTTTACAAAAAAGGTTTTGTTGGGAATTTTCGTTTTGTTTTTAGGTTTATTCGCCTATCAGTTTTCTGTGGATTTTGTTTTAAGTAACCGCTATGTTTGGGATAGAAGCTTGGAGTTGGTACAACAAGGGCAAGTATTGCCAACAAAGATCATTTGTACAAATGCATGGCGGCTAACATATTTTAGTAGCGAGAAGAATTATTTGTACAAATTTTCATTTGATTCACAAGAAGCTAACCCTACATATGCGAAGGACTACTATCTTGTTGAAGCACATGAAATATCATTTCCGCTAAACATATTTAAAAATCCAAAAATCTACTTGTATAAAAAAATAGTAAAAACAGATTTATTTAACAACTTTTCTAATTAAATTTAGATTTGTACCTTCACGAGAAATGGTATGAATAATGGGATCTGTATAACCTCTTTGCATATCATTTTGGTAGTCACATAATATTAAGTCTGCTTCGGTACTTTTGTTAACAACTTCATATTTAAATTTTGAGTAATAGGCTACTGCGTAAGAAACATTACAAGGATAAACCTTTAAATTTCTTATTTTATTTACTTGTGCATACTTTATTACCCATTCTGATGCTTCTTTGTAGGATGCACCCCAGTATTCTGTTTCAAAGTTATTATTTGCTCCCTTTATCCCACCTGTTGCCTCGTTAAAGTAAGCGTATTCGTATGGATGCAGTTTTACGATGGTTATTACAACTAAAATAAATCCAGTGACAATGCCTGCTACCAATACTTTTTTGATTCGCGACTCTTTAACTTCTAGTATTTCGATAATTTTAATGACGGCGCAGATTGTTATTAATGGTATTAAAAATAGAAAATGTCTCAAGCCATTATAAATTACTGGTTCTGTTATTAAATACAAGGTTATAGCTACAACAATTACTATGTTTAGTAGTATTAGTAACGAATTTTTCCAAAATTTCTTAATAGTGTAAAAACATGAAAAATATAGGATTAATATATATATAGGCGTTGTTAGTAGTATATATGTTGGTAAATAGTACCAAGGCCGTTGTTGTGGAGAGATAAATTCGCCAAAGAACAGAATAACTTTGTTCCATATCGTGTAGTGCGTCGTCAGTGTAAGGATATAGTACATATTCCTTATGTAGTTCAGTCCAATGAAAGGCCATGTAATAATCATTAAAAAGTTTGCGATACAGAAAATAAATAATAAATTAGTCAGCAGTACAATCAAAATTATAATAACCCCCTTTATTTTAACCTCACCTGACTT
>CAIRNR010000005.1 GCA_903879985.1 uncultured candidate division WWE3 bacterium | reverse complement strand
TTGTTCTTTATAATTCAATTTTCTAAAATTCACACTTGAAATATCAAGGACTTTCTTACGAATTTCAAAATTATTAACCTTACAAATTCCTTGTTGTAATTGATATGTAAACTTTTCGTTTGAGTTTAGTTCGTAAAAATCTGCATTTGCATAATTTACCCAAGTGTCGTACTCTATTTCTAAATTTTCAAAATCAGATTGTAAAGTAATATTACTTGTTACGGATTTAGGGTTTTCTTTGACTCTAGCAATAGCCTTTACTTGATGACCTTCTGCAACCACAATTAAATCACCAATTTTATATTTTTTATCTTCTACACCGATTACGATATTTTTTTGTTTAATATATTCATAAAAACTCGGTTTCCCGCTTCCCCAATTACAACCTAATTTCCAGATATTACTTGCCATATTTCAATGTGATATTTTGTGTTTGTCCTAATGAATTTATTTTATGCACTTTCGTTTTTTAGCCTGACCGCTAACGTTGAGTGTATGCAGCGTGCGGGTTTTCGTGTTCACTTCATTATCCACCGTTACTGCCCTTGCCAGCGAGCTTTGAACTTGCAAATTGCTCTGAAACCCGCATGATGTATACACTTTGTTGAACTAAATCCGCCTTCGCGGATAGCGTTTTAAAATTACCCGATTCTTTCTAAACTTCGAAATTATTCACCAAAAAATTTCTGATTATGAGAAAGAAATCGGGTTTTACTATTGTTGAGCAGGCCATTGTGCTTGTTCCTGATTTTGAAAAAGTTGTTCGCAAACTGGATCAACAGGTTACTTTGCGTGGGCAAAGTAAGAGTACGTTACAAAATTACATCCGGCGCATTGCACTATTTGTATTACGCTTTGAGAAGCTGCCCGAGCAGATCGACCCGGATGAGATTAATGAATACCTGGTTTCCCTGGCCCGGGATCCCCGCTCTCCCTCGCGCAGCAGCTTTAAACACATGGTTTACGGACTTCGTTATTATTACCGGCTGATGGGGATGAATAAAAATGCCATTGCACTCCCTTCGTTAAAGAAAGAGGCTAAACTACCGGTAATCCTGAACCAGTTGGAACTAAAAGAGCTTTTTGCAACACCCACACTGCTGAAACAACGCATAGTGCTGGCCTTGATTTATTCGGCCGGCCTGCGCGGACAGGAGGTGGTTAACCTGAAAATCTCCGATGTAGACTTTGACCGAAAAGTAATTCATATTCTCCAGAGCAAATACAAGAAAGACCGGATTGTTCCGCTAGCTGAAAGTATGGCTGTGGGATTGAAAAAGTACCTGAAAGCAGAAAACCCTCATGTATGGTTGTTCAATGGTAAAGAACCCGATGGCCGTTACAGTGTGCGGGGGCTCTCGTGGGTAATGCGCGAAAACCTGAAAAAAACAACCATCACAAAAGATGTCAACCTGCATTCGCTGCGGCACTCTTATGCTACACACCTTTTGGAACAAGGACTGAATATCGTTACCCTAAAAGATCTGCTTGGACATGCTGACATTACAACCACCATGATTTACCTTCATGTGGCTCAATGCCCGCTGATAAAACCACACAG
>CAIRNR010000004.1 GCA_903879985.1 uncultured candidate division WWE3 bacterium | reverse complement strand
TTTGGTAGAAGGCGACCCAGCATCAGAAATAGTAACATTCGCTTGCGGAAGTGGCACATTATTTAGGGTACAAGAGGTCTCCGGATAATTCCTAAGGCGTACATGCACAGTAAAGTTGTAACCTGTGTGAACTAAAACACTAGCGGAAGGACATGTTGCTGTATATGGAGCCCAGTAGCGATCGGTTAAAGTATCCGTTAGGGTGTAAGGAGCATCATTTGCGAGATTAGCTGGTGATGTCCACGTAACTGTAGGACTATTGGTACCTATAACAGTTGTGCCATTTAGCAACCACTTGTGATTTACTTCATCAAAATTCGGAGGATTTGCGGATGTAGTAAAACTTACCGCGTCACCTCTGTTGATAACAATAGGTGATGGTGATGAGGGACTTATTATGTTGCAAATTATTGGATTAGCTACAGTAACAGCTTTAGAACACCAACCCGACCAAGAACCATCATCATCACGGACTTGGGCATTTAAAGTATAGTTTCCATGTAAAGCAGACCAAGTAATAGTTTGTGCACCACTAGTTGTAGGACTACCGCCATTGTTAGACCAGCTATAAGCATTTACGGATCCATCAGAATCTGAACCATTAACAGTAAAATTACTAGCGGTGTTTCTTGGTAAAAGACCCACACCGGATATAGAATTACAGCTTGGTGCTTTATTTGGAGTTGGTGTTGGCTTTGGAGTTGCAGTCGCTGCAGGGCAAATATAACATCCTGCGTCACATGTACCTCCAGTATAAGCACAAGTGGCTTGGCTACCATTCCATCCCCAACCTCCCGGACAAGCATAGCAGTGCCATGATGGACATCCGTAACTGTTGTAGCAGCAATAACCAATACCTGGGCAATTATTCCACGATCCACAAGCACTGCAATCAGCATGTGCCTTCTTTATCGACAAACCCACTAACAACAAGGGAATAAGCAACAAATATATAAAAAATCTTATGTATTTAGTATTCATTAGGCGCAGGTGTACCAATATTACTTATATAAATATACATGCTTTTCTCAGAAATTTACAGAAAATATCCCTAAAGTGCATATAGTGTGGTAGACTGTCGAAAAGGAGGTATGTAGATTTATTTAAAAATCTATCAAAAAACTATGAACGGAACAATAAAAACAAAGACAGAAAAAGGTTTCGGATTCATTTCCAGAGCTGGAGAATCCAAAGATTTATTCTTTCATTCTAAAGATTTAGTAGGAGTCACATTTGATGAACTTCAAGTTGGCGATACTGTTTCTTTTGATGTTGTAAATGGCGATAAAGGCCCAAGTGCAAAGAATGTTAAACGCGCTTAATCTCGTTTAATTGACAGTAAAAAAAAGCCTCGCTTTATGCGGGGCTTTTTTGCGTCTATAATCCCCTTATGAATGTAATAGATAGCATATTTGTTCGTATATTATTATTTAAATATAACTTCCTTAAAGTAGCCCCAGATGTATTGATGCGCCCATATAGCGACTATATCGAAAAAAAGATGGCCAAAGAATCCGAAAATACTCAGGAATCTAAAATTGATGAAAACTTATTGAAAATCTGGGAGAATATTCAATCCTATGAAGTTAACAAAACATTTCCGTCCATTTCTAACTCTTACAACCCTAACCAATTCATAAATGACTTAAAACGTTTGTGATACAATATTGCCAATTAAATCCCAACAATAGCTATTAACAAAAGGAGAGTGTGAAATGTCTAAGACTTATGGTGAAGATGCACTTGGTGAATATGTTCTCTGGGAGAACGCTGATGGGCAAATTAATAAAAAGTATATTACTGGAGAGTATAAAGGGGAACACCAGGGATATGATCCGGAACATGGTCGTACCTTTGTGCGTGCTTCCGACAGGTCTTGGGAAACCGATACTCCAGCTCCAGAATCAGATGCAAACGCGGATTCAAGTTCCAGCGGTGGCTCCGGTTGCTATATCGCAACGGCAACTCTTCAAGGGAATATACCTGTAACTATTCTGAATCCTTTAAAACTGTGGCGTTACACTGTTTTGGAAAGTACCGCTTCTGGGTTGTATTTATCAGAATTTTATCGGCGCACCGCCCCAGCTATGGCCGCTAAAGTTCAAGGAATGCCTCAGGCAAGTAAATTGCTTTATAAAGTTTTTGTGGCCCCCGCGCTATTGCTGGTTGCATTGCCGAAAACTTTATTACGCGATATCGCGCTTGTGTTGGTGTTTTTAACTGGAATGTTAGTGGCCAATATATATACGCTGTTGGGTAGTGATTAGTTATTGTGGTTACTGCCTTAAGGGGTTAATTCTTTAAAAAGATTTAACCCCTAATTTTTCGCTTGCTATTAAAATAAATGGCTGATAAATAGAACTAATAATGCTCCAAGTACTGCTACTACAAACGATACAACGTTAAATCCTGTAACACCCACTCCAAAAAATCTTTCACCGATGTAACCGCCAACTACTGCACCTATAATTCCCAGTATGATGGAACCAATGATTCCGCCGTGAGAACTTGGTGATAAAAAGTTAGTGATACTTCCAGCGATTAACCCGAATACGATCCAATATAATATACCCATAAAATCACCTCCAAAAATTAAGTAAATTAATTAATCTTCCGATTGTTTTTTACCTGTTGCGATGTGTAGTAACTGTTTCGTTTTTTATTTCTGTCATAATTATTTCACCCCCTTATTTGTGCGTTTTAACTCGGTTACACTGTTATTTTGAAGCTAAGGACTCTTTAGCTGCTGTGGCTGCGTCTTCTACTTTACTTACACCCTCAGCTATTTTTTCTCCGATTTCAACTTTAGTTTCAATGGCCTTTTCCTTAACGTTTTTAATTGCTCCTTTAACTTTAGCTTGGTTCTTTTCATCACTCATAGCTATTGCACCTGCTACTGCGATTCCTGCTCCTACAACTGCTCCAGCTACTGCTGCTGCAACTGTATTAAAACCGTTGTTATTTTCGGCTTGTTTTTTTTGATCGGTATTTGTCATGCATATCACCACCTCTCAATATGTAAGTAAATACATTGTGTTTTACTATTAAGTTTTACTATTAAGTTTTACTAATTGAGTCGACGTTGAGGTCTACTAGAGTTTAAGAGTTAAGAGTTTCCTTGAGTTCAACTTTCTTAATTATTGTTTCCTTAGGCAAGTATTTTATTAAGGCTTTTTCAACTAAGCAGGTTAATGTTGTTTCTTCTACAACGGCTTGTGCCCTTGCATGGATAGCAATAGCAGGATTAATAAATAAAGTAATTCGTTGTTTTGTACTACTTGACATACTTCATACACTACAACTATTACAACAAATGTCAATAAACCCATAGCGTTTGACCTGGGCAGGCTTCTAGCTTACAATAGCGAAAGTTATTCAATCTAAATGAAAGAAGAGGTAGTAATGGGATATATAACGAGAGATGCACGAAGAGCACAGCTTAGCCAACAAGCTCGCGATGTACTTTCCAAACTGGAAGGTTTTAAGGTTGGAAATAAGTTGCAGGTTTTACTTGTTGGTGGTGACGTAATGGCAAGCAAGATGTTGCCCATTGTTAATGAATATTGGGCCGAACATCACCATCAAAAGAAAGTACACTTTTCGGTGGATGCCAAAACCGGTGAAATAATCTTCGTAGTGAAACGCTGTCGGGCAGAAGCAAATCGCTAAAGCCAGGCCACAGTATATTTAGACGTTATCGCATAAATTGCATAGCGTCTAATTTTTTTCCATAACAACTCGAACTAGCTTAGTATTTTCCCATTCACTCACAGAATATAAAATCCCGCTGTTCTCGACTGTAGCATGCTTTAGGTAATAGGCAACAGGTGGAAATAAGTCTAACTTATCGGCATCTTCAAGCTTTATCCACTGAGCATTTCCTTCAACAGAGTTAACAATTTCATGCTTGTTTTCTATTTTTACTAGAAATCCCGTTATGTACCAGGTTTCTTGTCTGTCCAGGTGGTTATGAATAGCAATGTATTTTATTTTGGGATCCTTTTCGGTTAACACTAAACCTGTTTCCTCTTTAACCTCGCGAATGCATGCTGACATGATATCTTCGTTAATATTCACGCGACCTCCTGGAATAGACAAATACCCCGGGAAAAATTTTGAGTTTATATCTCTTTTAAATAATAAAATTTCGTTATTACAAATTACAAAAGCCTCTGCTGTTATTCTGATTTTATTTTCAGTATCTTCCAGATGCACAGATTCATTTTACTCTTGTATGCAAATAACCTATACTCACGAAATCAAAATCAATGATAAAAAGAGGAGGTTACGATGGCTTACGAGAGTTTTGACACTGCTGATGGGTTCTTGATTACAGATTGGAATGAGTTTAAGGCATTAGCCGAGCAATTAGCGGAGGAAGGATATATTCCAATTTATGGTGAATTTAATTCAATTCTTGAAGTAGTTGTGATTAATTTGATACATAAGATTCGGGCGAGTGGCAGAACTGCAGCAACCTTACTTATAAACAGCGGCGGTGGCGATGATCCATCATATGCAGCTATAGTAGGGGCGATGAAAGCCAGTGGTATGGAATTCACTGGGGTTGTCATTGGCTATGCCAGCTCTAACGCGGCCTATTTGCTTCAGGTTTGCGCACATCGGCAAGCGTTTTTTACGTCAACGATTATGTTACATTGGGGTTGTTTAATATTAAATAACCGCCAGCTTGCCGCATTAGTTGCACATGAAACCTGGCCGGTTGATGATGCCGTTGCTTATCTTAAACAAGAGGTTGCAGCAATTCTCGATCGTTCTGGATTAACATTTGAAGAGTTCTCCGACCTTGCCGGAAACGAGCGTCATTTAAATGCAACACTCGCTTTGGAAATGGGCTTATTGGATGAAATTGTTGATGTACTGTCGGTCCCTGTGTAATTTTTGCTATGCTTTTTGGCCGTTTATTTTGAGTTTATTCTCGAAGTAGGCGGCCAATTTTTTCGTTCAAAAATTAGGCTATAGGTTTGACTACAGCTTTCTGAGGGTTTATACTTCGGAAAATATATCTAAACGAAATTGGAGGAGAGATGTATAAAGCTAAATGGCAAATGTGGGCATCTGGACTTATGGGATTAATACTAATTGGGTTGGGCGTATACGGTTTAATTGGTAGTCTGTTAGAAGCAATTAATGGAGGCCAAAATACAAGAATTATATTGGACAGTGTTTTGTTATTTATTGTTCTTATTTTCTGCGTATTTATGGCAGTGTATAGCGCTATAAATATTAGAGAATAGATTAATATTAACAGAATTCCCTGTAACGGACGTTATTGCATAAAAGCTTAACGTCCGTTTTCTTTTCCCTTTATTAGGACTTATAGCCTTTGACTATACGTTGTCGCCATGCTAAAATCTTCTGCTATAGGATTCAATTTTTGTCCCAGATTGTTTAAAAATGAAAGTTTCTATACTAATACCTTGTCACAACGAGGAAAAATCTATCAAAAAGTGCGTTGAATCGTGCTTAAATCAAACCAGAAAAGCTGATGAAATAGTTGTGGTCGATGACGGTAGCACTGACAAATCTGTGGAAATACTCGAGGGATTTGGCGATAAAGTTAAAATAATCAAAATCATAAAAAATACAGGTAATAAAAGCTATGTTCAACAACACGGCTTGAATTTCGTTACAGGTGACGTGTTTATTGCTACTGACGGTGACACCGTGCTAGATAAGAATTTTGTAAAAAGCATTTATGAAGACTTCAAAGATAAAAAAGTAATCGCTGTCGCAGGTTACGTTAAAAGTTTAAAACACAATTGGCTCACAGCCTGTAGAGAAATAGACTACATAATAGGACAAGACCTATATAAAAGAGCTCAAAGTTATTTAAATTTCATATTTGTTATTCCAGGCTGCGCTGGAGCATTTAGAACAGAAGTATTTAAAAAACATATTTCCTTTGATCACGATACGTTAACTGAAGACTTAGATTTCACTTACAAATTAAATGAGCATTATTTTAAAATTAAGTTTGATAGCAAGGCTGTTGTATATACTCAAGATCCGGCAACTTTAAAATCATATGTAAAGCAGTTACGCCGCTGGTACGGTGGGGGATGGCAAAATTTAATTAAGCACTTTAGAGTTGCGAAGGATCCAATAAGAGCACTTGAGTTGTCACTACTTTACGTTGAAGGAGTTTTATACGCTTCACTTTTAATACTAACTCCGCTTATTAACTACAGATTTTTCGAATATTTCTTTGTCTCGATAATTTGCATCAACTTAGTAACCGGAATTTATGCTTCTATTTGTAGAAAACGCTGGGATTTGTTAGTTTGTGCGCCATTGTTTCCAATATTGGTTTATATAAATGCTTATGTTTATTTGGAACAGCTGGTCATGGAAGTATTTTTGCAGAAAAGAAATATGATTTGGTTCCAGCCTGAAAGGAGAGCAATCTAATGTTTACTCCGGTATTAGGATTATCTTTATTGTTGCACGTAATAATAATTATTGTAGGTTCCATAAAAAATAAATTGTCATGAAACGTTTATTAAAAACTCTATTTTCAATAGTTATCGCATGTTTAGTAGTGTTATTTTTTGGTTGCCTTGCATATAAAACTATTTGGAATTCGCTAACAACCGGTAACAATTACAAAACTATTTCTGAAAACCTATATAGATGTGTTCCTTTTGTCCCAACCGAAAATACCGACAAGGTAGTTTTAAGAATAGACGACATTCAAGCAGAACAATATAAACAAACGGTTATGCGTATGGTTAAGGATACTTTTAACTACAAATACCGCGTTACGCTTGGAGTGATACCAAATAAATTATCCGAAGATCCTGAAATGGTTAATTTTATTTCTAAAGACTTATGTAACATAGAAGTCGCGCAACACGGCTGGGATCACGCCTCCCAAGTTGATGCAGCTGGGGTTGAAACTTTTGAGTTTGAAAACGTAGATGAAGCTTCGGCAACACCACGAATTGCTTTAGGCAAGCGCACTCTGGAGGATTTATTTAAAGTAAATCTGGTTAGTTTTATACCTCCGGGAAACACAATATCTTCAGGCACAAAACAGGCTTTAATTCACCAAGGTTTTAAAGTTGTATCTGGAGAAGGAACCAACACTTTTGATTATGGCGCTTCCACATATAATTGGGATACCGATACGCTTGAAACCCCTGAACAAGTATTGAGTGATTGTGCCGTGAGTTTTAATAAAAAGCATCTTTGTGTGATCATGATTCATCCACAAGATTTTGAAACAAATGGTGTTTTAGACGAAGCTAAGTATGTTAATTACTTGGACCTATTAGATTTTATAAAAAACAGTAATTACTCCGTTGTAACTTTTAGCGATGTTTATCAGAACTATCCTGATTATGCCATTAACATAAGTTACGAAGAATATTTAGTGGAAAATTCTGAAACTTTGTGGGATATTGCTGTTGAATACTACAAGGATGGTACAAAGTGGACAAAAATATATGAGCAGAACAAAGATAAAATTAGTTTATTGCAAAACGGAACACCCGGGCTTATTAAGTCAGGCACGAAAATTCTAATTCCTATAGAGAACTAAAAAAGCTGTTATCCATTCCACCTATATTCCATATAACTATTCTGTTTACACCCATTGTTTGAACTGTTGTTACTTTTTTGGAAATTGCAGTCGCATCCGAAAGCCAACCTACATAGGCAGTATCGTTATAAACTTGTTCGCCTGATTCTGTATCGCGCGTTATTGTAGGCTTAGTTTTTGAAGTGAAATTAACAAATTCGTCGTATTGAAAATCACCAAAGTCGCCGTTTTTATTCCAAACATAACCATATGATGGCAAACCAATAACTAACTTTTCCTTTGGAATATTTTGTTGGCTATACTTAACTACGTTTTGTAGCCAATTTGTTGGAGTAATTGCTCCCGCTCCGGAATCCTTCGTGTGGTAATCGTAGGCCATAACTCGAACCTCATCGGCAAGCTGACCAATTTGTTGTGTATCCTGGCCGAGTGAACCTTCCCAATCATTGTTTCCGGTTTTAGCATGAATTGTTACAGACAAAGTTAAATTGTTTTTGCTGGTTTTTTGCTCGAGACGTGTTACAAAAGCTGTGAATTTATCTTTATCCGCGAGTTTAATATCTTCAAAATCCAGGTCTATTCCATCAACTTTTAATGTTGTTAATCGTGTAATTAAGGAATCAATAAATAAGTTTGTTTCAATTGGATCATTTAAAAACGTTGAGAGTTCTGTACTTTTAATTTCAGAAGAACCTAAAGTTGGTATGACTTTAAGGCCGTAACTCTTTAGTTTTGAAACAATTGCTGCTTTATCCATCGTTCCAACCTCGTCGATTTTGGATTTAGTGTTTAGTTCAAACCAGACTGGAGAAATGCTACTTAAATTTGAGTGATACTTTTCTATTGTTGCGTAAGCTTCTTTTTCTTTCCACCAGGCTACCCAACCTGAAACTTGTACTGAATTTGCTGCCGATTTTGGATCCTTTGGCGTATCTTTGGTTAGGGCCTTTGTATTTGTGACAATTGGACTGTTTAAGTTGAACTTAATATTTTTTTCATAAAAGTAAGAGCCGATTTCTATAAGTATTAATGCTGCAATTATTAAGAAGCCGTAACCCATGAGATTTTTTTTCATCGTCTTCATTATACATGCTGTGGGTTTGACCAAAAGAGATGCATAACCTATAATACGGAGCATTGCATCGGTAAATCAACCGAAATCAAAAAAAGGGCAAAAAGCCCGCCTAATCAAAGGAGAGACGAAATGTCTATTCAGAATGGTGATACCCAGAAAGTTCGTGTTGTATCAGTAAGCCCCGCCGATATGGAAATAATCAAAGCATTTGAAATCGCGCTGGCACAATGTGGCGTTCGCTTTATTGTGCGTCGCATGCCGTATGTAACGATTATTGGAAACAAATCTGACGGGGAAGTGGTTGTTGAAACAATAAATTCCAGAGCTGTAGTGTATATTAACTGGCTGAGCGACGCTTTCTATGGTGTAAGTGCTGTGTGTTTCGATAAACTTGACGGAAAACAGCTCGAAACGCGGCTCGAGGTTAAACTGAGTAGCATTGGTCCAAAAAAGGAGAGTATTCTCACGGCGTTTAACCATTATTTAACGTTAAGGAATACTGTACTTTTTGCACTGATTTGTACGGCGGTTAGCCCCATGGTTGCCAATAGTATCCTGTTGAATACCTGGGAATATCCAAATATTTCGTACAATAACGATGTTATCAAACTCACATATCTGTACGAAAATGAATGCTGCACAGTTTCCAAGATTGAACTTTGGTACAACCACATAGAAGGCTATACCAAGGCCACAGTCAACGGAAAAATATATCGTCCGGAGAAGCCCTTTAGTCCTTTGTGGAAAAAAGCTTCTCGGTAACAGAAAGTAAGTAAAACACCTTGAGTTTTGGAGCAATCCGATTCCAGGTGTTTTTTTTGTCATTAGGCCGCTGGTTTTACTTTAACCGCCAGTTTGACGCTATAGGTCCTTAAGTGTTAAAATCCTGATTAATTCAGATAATCAATCAGAAACGAGGGAATAGAGATGAAAAGACAATGGAACTATAAAGGATCTTATTACTCCGCATTGATATTGTTGGTTTTGGTTTGTGCCTTTTTATTGGCATATTCGGTTCTTGGAACGTCTGGCAAAAATAGCTCGCCAACTGTCCCAGCTTCAACAGCTACACCCTTATCAACGACAACAAAATCGGAATCTAAAAAGTTGTGTATGGTTTGGTACGGAAAAAACCCATCCGAGCGTATACAAAATGGCCCGTTAACCGTAGGTAACCTGGAATCACATGTTACTGAAACCGGCTTGTACGATGGCGCGATTGTCAAAGCGGGCTGCCCAGGTGAAAAGAATTCGTTGTTCACTTTTGCCACGCACGACAAATTCTTTTTGGGTGAAACCCAGCAAGTAGACTGTTACATGGAAGAAGAGAAAGATTTCGATTTCGATACTTCTTCTATCGAGGGTGCATTTGACCCAGGAAAAGTTTACACCTGTCAAAGAAGCGAAGCTCCCGGAGGTGGTGTGCTCGAATGAACAAAAGGGACATGCAAAAAACAAAATTGCCTGTCCCTTATTTTTTTCTAAACCAGCCATTTTTTCCCAAAACAACAACTTAGTGCTATTCTGTACTCATCATATGCTAGATTTAAATACACAAGCTCCAGCAATAAAGGCTTTTGATCAAAATAACATTGAACATACTTTAAAAGAATATAAAGGTCGTTGGGTGTTGTTATACTTTTACCCAAAAGACGATACTCCAGGTTGTACTAGAGAAGCTTGCGGTTTACGCGATAACTACGAAAAGTTTCAAGCCAAAGCTGTGGTTATTGGTGTAAGTGCAGATAGCGTAGAGACCCACAAAAAATTCGCTGAAAAATTTCATTTGCCATTTACACTTTTAGCCGATCCAAAAAAAGAAATTATCCGGGCCTACGGTGCTGCTGGTTTTACTACAAAAAGAGTTTCTTATTTAATAGATCCAAAGGGAATGATTTTCAAAGCTTATCCAAAGGTTGATCCTTCAACTCACGCTGAAGAAATATTTAAAGACTTAGAGAACCTTAAATAACTGTTTAAAACTTATCTGTATTGTTTTTATACCAATTCCACGCGTCATCAATCATTTGTTTGTAATTATATTTTGCTTCCCAGTTAAGCAATTCTTTAGCCTTTGTTGAATCACCGTACACTTGTATAGGATCGCCGGTAATTGGTCCGATTATTTCGTAGGGGACTTTCATATTTGTAACATTTTCGATTGCTGTGATAATTTCCATAACGCTGGTACTTTTACCTGTGCTCAAACCAAAGACATCACTTCCTTTTAAAGTTTCCAGATATTTTAATGCCGCAACGTGGGCAATAGCCAAGTCCATAACGTGAATGTAGTCGCGTTCCTGATAACCATCTTTAGTATTGAAATTATTCCCAAATATTTTAAGTTTGTATTTTCCCAAGGCTGCACCAAAAATTCGTGGAATAACATTTAACAAAACCTTTGGATTTTCGCCGAGTAACCCCGATGGGTGCGCGCCGCCTGCACTAAAGTAGCGAAGTCTAATGGAATCAATACCCAAAGTTTTGTAGTCTTCAATCATATATTCAATTGCAAGTTTAGTTCGTGCGTATGGACTTAATGGTGCTAATTCGTCGGTTTCTTTTAGAGGTAGTGTTTTTGGTTGACCGTGAACTGCGCATGACGATGAAAAGATAATCTTTGTAACGTTATGTTCAAGCATTTTATTAAGTAGATTAAATGAGCCCACAACGTTGTTTTCGTAATATTCTTTAGGTTGTTTTATGGAATCTGAAATATTTTTGTAGCCCGCAAAATGAATTACCGCGTCAAATGTGCCTGATGAAAAAGCTTTGTCCAAGTCGCTGAGATTCCTGAGATCGCCTTTTACTAAGGAAACTTCTTTGTGGGAGATATTTTTTAAAGTTTCAAGTGTGCTTTCGTTTGATGCTTCCAAGTTATCAAAAATGGTAACGTTATAACCATTTTCTAAAAGAGTTAAAACTGTAATACTTCCGATGTAACCTAAACCGCCTGTAACAAAAATATTTTTCATTATCTAAGTATAACATTCAAATAGTATGCTTAGTGTCTGTACAACTCCATAAAAATGTTAGACAATATCGCATATGGCAACACCAAAATACAAAAAAATATATCAGGATATGATTGATAACAACAAAGACTTATTTGAAGAACTTAAAATAAACAAAAAAGGTACACCGGCTTTTAATGAAGCACAGAGAAAAGCTCTACGAATTGTCCGACGAAATGAAGACTTGCTTTGTTCAAAAACTGAAAGCGCGCATTTTGCCAACTTTTCTACAGGTTTGGCCGACAAATTTTGGGAAGAACTTAGAGCTGCTTATCCTGAAATAGACTACGCCGAAGAAATATAGTCCGACTGTTTGTTATATAATAAGCATTACATGTTCAGGCAAAACCCCTTATTACACGATAAAAACTTTGTGCGAATTTGGATCTCGCAAATTGCTTCGGTTATGGCTATTTATATAGCCAATTACGCTTTGGTTTTAAGTTTATATAAAAACACAAATTCACCTTTAGCCACATCTCTATTATGGATAGTTTATTGTTTGCCTATATTGTTGGTTGGTCCAATGGCAGCGACAATTGTCGATTTGTATAACAAGAAAAAGATTTTAATGATTACCAACTTACTTCAAAGCGGACTTATGGTTTTACTTATATTTGTCCACTCAAAAATGTTTTTAGTTTATGGAATAGTGTTTTTTTATTCTGTTATAAATCAGTTGTATCAACCGTCTGAGGCATCGGCGTTACCCATGCTTGTAAAAAAAGAAGAACTTACTCAGGCAAACGGATTGTTCTTTTTTAGTGGACAAGCTAGTTCCTTTGCAGGTATTGCGATCGCTGGGATTTTATTTCCAATAATTGGTGTGAATTTTTCAATTGCACTTTGTGCCGTACTTTTGCTGGTAGCTTTTGTTGCTGTTAGCGGATTACCTGAAATACTTCGCCAAACGCATGTTTCATTTGAACAAGGTTTGGTGGATTTTGTTAAAAAAATGGTTGAAGGTTACAAGTATATTAAATCCAATAGGTTAGTTTTATACGCCATTATTTTAATTGGAAGTATGAGTATAACCATTACGTTACTCGCGGTTAACGCCCCGGCTTTGGCAGACGAACTTTTAAAAATTAATTTGGAAACAGCTTCAACGTTAATTGTCTTACCAGCATTGTTGGGAGCACTTGGCGGAATTTATATGTTGACTCGTGCTACAAAGAATTCTAAAAATGGTCTCAGGAAACGATTTGTTATTGAGAGAGCGCTTTTGATCTTAGGTTTATGCTTTTTAGCATTATCCATACTTACAACATATTTACCGTTTGGTGTGAGAAACTATTTTGTTCCGGTAATCGTAGCAATAATTGGAGCTTGTATAGCAAGCATTCAAATTCCGGCCCAAACATTTTTACAAGAAACTACACCAAAACATATGTTGGGACGATTAATGGGAAATGTTTCGTTTATGATAACTTTAATGACTGTTATTCCTTTGGTGTTCTCAGGCGTGATGGGAGAGTTTATTGGCGCACGTAGTTTTATATTTTTGTTAGCGGTTGTTTGTGGTGTGGGATATTATTTGTTGGTTAAGCATCCCGACGCGACGGATTTGTAATTAAACCTGCAAAACAACTAGCGCGTTTGTTTTTCCCGGATCTTTCCAGCGATGACCATGAATAACTAAAACTGTTTCACCTTTTTGAACATATCCGTCTTTAATCAAAAGTTCGTCCATATCGTTAAATGAAAAATCACCTGTTGGGAAAGCAACATGTAAAGGAATAACTCCGTAATCTAAGGTCATTGATTCCACGGCTTCTTTTGTGCCGGAAATTGCCATAACTGGTGTTTTACTTCGGTAACTGGATAAAACATGTGCGGTATAGCCTGTTTCTGTAAAAATCAAAACCTTATCAATGTTTAAAAATTTATCTTCGAGAACGGAAATAGCTGCGCGGACAATAGCATTTGTTTGATCTTTTATTTGTGGCTCAAAGTTGGTGAATAAATTAGTGTGATTTTCGTTAAACTTCAAAATTCTTTTCATTATTTCCACAGTCTTTAATGGGTTTTTTCCAGTGGCTGATTCGGCAGAAAGCATTACGGCATCGGCACCATCGTAAACAGCGTTTGAAACGTCGGTGGCTTCGGCTCGGGTTGGTCTGGAGTTTTCGGTCATGGATTGCAACATTTGTGTAGCAACAATAACTTGTTTGTTTTTAGCGCGACATTTCTTAATCATTTCTTTTTGAAGGTAGGCTATGCGCTCAATAGGCATTTCTACGCCCAAATCACCCCTAGCAACCATGATTACGTCGGTTTCGTCTATTATTGCGTCTATGTTGTCTACGCCTTTCTCACTCTCTATTTTGGAGACTATGCGCGCTTTTAATCCACGTTTGTCCATTTCGGCGCGTAAAGTGTGAACATCTTCCTTGGTTCGTACAAATGATAGGGCAATGAAGTCAACTTTTGCTGCTGCACCAATGTCTAATTTTTCGAGATCGTCGCTGGTTAATGATGGTAAATCAACGTCTTTTCCTATGAGGTTTAGACTTTTGTGATCCTTAATAGAACCATTATCTAAACTCTTTGCTATAAAGCCGTTTTTATCACTTTCGACAACTTCAAACTCAAAAAATCCGTCGTCTATTGAAAAAGCGTCTTCTGCTGCCATATTTTGAATAATTGATTTATGTGGAATTACGATAACCGGGTATTTACCCATTATTGGTGTGGCTTCTTTAAAATCGTATGTGAAAAATATTAAATCGTTTTTAACAACCTCAATTGATTTGCCTTGTTCGGTTTGGATGCGGATTTCAGGTCCTTGTAAGTCGATTAATACGCCAACTGCTATGTCGATTTCCTTTGCCACTTTTTGAACTCGTTTGATGCGTTCTACATGCCACTCTTTAACGTTGTGTTTCATGTTGAATCTGAATACGTTAACACCGGCTCTAATTAGTTCAGCGATTTGTTCTTCGCTGTCAGAGGCTGGGCCTATTGTGGCTATGATTTTTGTTCTCTTTCCTGTGTGCATCGTTTGTAATGTTAGCAGGTTTTTTGTTTTTAATGAAGCGATGTTGTTTTGGGTTTTTAGTGGTTTGTTAAATTGATCGAGTAATATGCTAAATTATGATATTATTCTTTATATTTCTGCTTAATAATATTTAAACATGTTTGATCAAAAAAATATTTTTATTACAGGTGGTACTGGCTCGTGGGGAAACGAGTTGGTTAAACAATTGTTAGAGAAATATAATCCAAAGAAAATCACAATTTATTCTAGAGGTGAACACAAACAGGTTGAGATGAAGCGTCATTTTAATAACCCTAAATTGCGTTTTATTATTGGAGATGTAAGAGATAAGAATATTTTAGAACTGGCCATGCGCGGTGCCGACTTTGTTTTTCATTTGGCGGCGTTAAAGCATGTTCCAGTATGTGAGGAAAATTGCTGGGAAGCGGTTTTAACAAATGTTATTGGAACGCAAAATGTTATTGAATGTGCTATCAAAAATAAAGTTGCTAAAGTAATTGATGTGTCTACAGATAAAGCTGTGGATCCGTTCAACTTATATGGTGTTACTAAGGCTTGTGGTGAGAAATTAGTAGTTAATGCGAATAATAATTATATTTCAGATGTGAAATTTGCATGTATACGCGGAGGAAATGTAATGGGCACAAACGGCAGTGTGTTACCTTTGTTTAAGAAACAGATACTGGAGAACAATCAAATTACCATTACAGATCCAAATATGACCAGATATTTAATGAGCACGCGAGAAGCTATTTCTCTAGTATTTAGTGCAATGGAAGCTTCAAATGGTGGTGAAATATTTGTAATGCGCATGCCGGCTACTACAGTTTCTGACATTGCAGAAGTAATGATTAAGTTATTTGGAAATAAAGATACAAAAATACAATATATGGGTACCAGACCTGGTGAAAAACAGCATGAAGTTTTGGTATCAAAAAATGAAGCACCTAGAACCAAGATATACAAGGATGATTACTATGTAATTATTCCTCAAATAACTGATGAAAAGACTCAAAACAGTTACGATAGTTTTAAGAGTTTAGAACTTGAAGAATTTACTTCGCGTAATGCTCGAAGGCTTTCGAAACAAGAATTAGAGACGCTGATTCTAAAAGAAGATTGGATTAAATAAATATAGATGTCTATTAAAACCACAGAAAACGTAATCGGTGTAACTGGTGCTGATGGTTTTATTGGCAAACACTTATTGAAGTTGCTTTCTAAAAATAACGAGTATAGAATTGTTGCCTTTCAGGGCGATCTTTTGAATGAAAAAGATATAGAAAACTTTTATGCCGAAGGTGTTACAACTGTAGTGCATCTGGCTGGTGGTTTTTTTGGAAGTTTTAACGATTTAATAAATATAAACCTTGTTACAACACAGAATATTTTAGTTATTGGAAAGAAATTTGGTTTGCGCAAAATTATTTATAGCTCTTCCGGTGCTGTATATGGAAATACCAGAAATTTAAAATCTTATGAAAACGATAATTTATGCCCTAACACAGATTATGGGTTTACAAAAACATGTGCCGAAAATTTAATTAAAATGTATTCAGATGGTTCTGGTTTGGAATATATTATTTTACGTTTTCCAAACGTATATGGGGAAGATAATAATAAAGGCGTTATATTTAATTTTCTAAAAGGAATACGCGATAATGGTAAAGTTACAGTATATGGCGACGGTAGTGCTGTTAGAGATTTTTTATATGTAGATGATGCTTGTAGAGCTATTGTGGCCAGTTTAAACTATCCAAATTCGGATATATTTAACATTTCAGGCATATCCGCACTTTCAATAAATGACCTATTACAAATTTTAAGCTCCAAATATACATTTGAGGTTGTTTATGAAAACGCTAATAACGCACTTACAAATTTAACGTTAAATACCAGTAAAGCTGAAAAATTACTAAAATTTACTCCTATTATTATTAAAATAGATTTATAACTTACGCTTATGATAGTAACTACAAGCCATGCTAAATACATTAATGGACATCCTTATGAAGCACCAGCAAACACTATTGTTGAAACTTTAGTAGCCTTAAAAAAAGATTTTATCTTTTTTCGTCACTCTTTAGATGGGAGATCTCATTCAACTGTTTATACATATCTTCAAGGCATTAATAACAAGCACTATACTTTAGATTTGTTTATTCCGTTCGATTCTTTGAGATACATTTGCGATGTTGTATTTACTACGGCGTATATATTTTTTTATGCCATATGTAATCACGATAAAGTGTCTTTATTTATTGGTGTAGACCCATTAAATGCACTTTCTGGTGTAATTTTAAAAAAGCTTGGAATCGTAAGATATCTTGTTTACTACACAACGGATTTTTCCGAGAGACGTTTTAAAAATTACCTATTGAACAAGTTATATTTTGCTATAGATAAAATTTGTATGCTAAGTGCCGATCAAACTTGGAATGTATCAAGTAGGATAACTGCTCTAAGAAAAAGTCAGGGTTTAAGTGACAAGAAGAATTTATTTATTCCTAATGTTCCTTCAACAGATTATATAGCTTTTTTGGAAAAACCTAAAAGTAAATTCACCTTAGTAACTTTGGGAGTTATAGACTCGCAGCTAGATAATTTTGGAATAATTGATGCTGTAAAGGAACTTATACCAAGATATCCGCAAATCAAATTAAAAATTATTGGTTCGGGACCTTTGGAAAATGAATATAAGGAATATGTTTCAAAGCACGGTGTTACTGAAAATGTTTTATTTTTGGGTTCGCTTAATCACAATGACGCGTTACGTGAAATAGCGACTAGTGGTATTGGATTGGCACTTTACAATGGTAAGTGGGGATTTAATTATTTTGGCGATTCTATGAAATGCAGAGAATTTTTTTGCTATGGCCTCCCCGTACTTACAACCGATTCTCATTCAACTGTGGATGATATAAAAAAATATGATGCTGGTATCGTTGTAGCATGCTGTACAAAGGATTATGTTAGTGGAATAATCAGGCTATTCGAAAATTATGAGCGCTATTCGACAGACTCATATAAGCTTGCTGGAAAATATAACCTTATACATAAGACTGCCCTAGAAAGTATTTTTGATGAGAAGATTTCTAACTAGTTTAGTTATTTTTTTAACTAATTATTTACTAGTACCAATTGCATTTTTTTTACCTTATATAATAGTGGTTCGTTCGTTGAATCCTTTCTTGGGTATTACTTCCTATGGAGATATTTCATATCTGTGGGGTAAAGACTTTATCGCTGCGTGGAGTCAACATTTAGCAAATGGGTTTGACATATCCCTTTCATCATTTTTATATACATCGCAAGCTATAGCTATCAAGGTTTTTTTGTTCATTGGACTAAATAATAATTTTGCTAGTTACTTAGTATGGATAACAGCACCACTTTTTTGTTTTATCGTTAGTTTTTATGCATTTAAACGGATAACAAATAATTTAATGTTAACTGTAAGTCTATGTTACTTATTATTGTTGGGAAATGAATCCATTGAATATATATTGTATTTCCCTCGAGAATACTATTTCCTAATAGGTGTTTTAATCTATTCGTTTTACGAGATGTCGCTACTATGGGAAGGTAAAACACTACATAAAAAGGATTTCATACTACTTACTCTTATATCATTATTACCATCACATCCATTTTTTATCTTGATTTTACTATTGAGCTGGTTAATCTTTATTGTTCTGCAAAGGTTTATAAATGGTGGTCGTATGATTACTAAACTACTTATATTGTTACCTTTGAGTATTGTATTTATAAATTTCTACTGGGAATTTTCATTTATATGTTCATTGCTTATATTTAAAAATTCAGCGGCTTCAATTTATAGTAATGTCAATTTAAGTGCAGTATATTCAAGTTTTAGGGCAAGTGCCCATATACAAAATGTATTAGAGGGTTGGACTTATCCAACAATTCAGAAGTATAGAGATATGTTTTCCAACCCTATAACACGGGCTTACAATTTAGTCTTGCTTCTAATTAGTATTATCTGTCTTATGAAGTCTGGAATAAGGAAATTTACAGGTGTATTAACAATTATTGCCGTTTTTTTTCTATCCTTATCTTTTGCCCCATCAAATCCACTTATTGCAAATATTTGGAATTATTTGTGGGATAACTTCGGTTTTTTCAGTTTTTTCAGAACTTTTCCGAGATTTTCTGTAATATTGATTCCAATATACAGTTTTATACTTGTAGTCGTAACAAAGGATATTAAAAAACACTATAAAAATATTTTAGCCCTCGCTATTTTCTTAGTTCTATTTATTAGTAATAAATATCTGTGGACGGGAGATTTAGGAGGCGCTTTAGTTAATAGCTTCTTAGTACCTAATGACTATTATGTTGTTAATAAAATGTTGCACGTCGACAAAGACATATACTCCGTATTGAGATTTCCCAATCCTGGGTATGAGGTATACGCATGGAATAAAAGCAGAGCTACGAATGTTTTTCCACAGACCCATTATTTTGCTGAGTTCTTTTTTGATAAGCCCCTGCTTTATGATAAGGCAGCTATAGATTTAAAAGATACGAATAAATTCTATGATTCTATATTCTCGTATAATTATCCCAGAGTTATACATCAGTCAACTGCAAAATATATCATGGTAAGCAAGGATATGGTTGATTTATCTGGAAATTCTGTTGACTGGAGAAATTATTACGATTTATTAATAAATGATCCTCTTACTAAAAAGGTTTATTCCGGTGATAATCTTGCATTGTTTGCTAATTCTACATATTTACCATTGATATTTGGTACTAATGTTGAATTTACACATATATCTGACACACAATATAGTATTAAGATCAAAAATGTTAAGAATACTACGATGATATCTTTTTTATCTAATTACAATCCCAATTGGAAACTATATCTAAGTCCGGTAGCTGGAGCTCCTGTATGTGTTCCTATTGCTACTTATCTGTCCAACACAACTACTGAATGTGCTAACAACATTTCAAAAAACACATTTAGTAAATATCTTTTTTTAACTAAGTCAAAATTGCTGAATATTGCTGATATGCAATCCAATGATTATGCCAATTCTTGGACGATAGATTCATCAACACTGCCTGCGAAATTTCCAAATCAGTATTATACTGTGAACTCTGACGGGAGCATAGATCTGTCATTGATGCTGTTTTATACGCCTCAATTAGTGTTAGTTGTTGGTCAGCTTGTATCCGTAATGTATGTTCTACTCCTTTTATTTGTGTTAGTGAGAGAAGCGGTTATAACGATAATAAAATCTTATGAATAACATTATGCTATATAACTATAACGATATGGTACGGATTATCGTAGGAGGACCCAACAACTTTTACGATCAATTGAGTGCTGTAATTTTTAATAATCTAATAGCTATGTTTGGTTCTATTCTAGCTAACAATATCTACGTGATACTAAATCTATTGGTTTGTCTATTCATAACGTACAAGCTTGTAAAATCCCTAAAGCTAAGCACAGCAGTATCTATTATTACTGCGTTAACATATTCTCTTTCTCCATATTTTATTTTTCGTGTAATCAGTTATACACCAAGTTTATATTGTATTTGGCTATTTCCATTGCTTATTTTTTTACTTAATAAAAATGCAAAGCTTAGATACATCTTAATTTTTTTACTAGTTGCAATATTTCTTAGTAATTACTATGGGTATTTTTGTTATTTTATTTTCTTGTTTTGGCGTAGCTACGACGTTTTACGTAAGAAATTAAAGTGGACACGTGCTTTTAGAGAAGTCATAGCTGTTACATTTGGCATGATACTTTGTTGTTTAATATTTATATTACCTGTATTGGAAACCAACCTGCCAATATTCGGCAGCTATTTTAAAAATACACATGAAAAAACGACGACATATCGGATATATAGACCTATTGAGGATATTTACAACCTTTCGTTACGTCCGTGGTACTTTTTGATTCCGCCGAAAACATCTTTATTTTTTGGCGATATCTCGCAAATTGCATATTCTAAAATTGAGGGTACAGGGAACTATCTTACAACGTCCTATACCGAGGAAGAAATGGCAGGGGCCTATATTGGCTGGCAATATATAATTGGCTTTATTGTTGTTCTTGTACTTTTGGTTATGGAACGTAAACGTGTGGCTGTATCTACTACGTTTCCATCAGTTGTGTTAAATAAGTACAATATACAAAGGTTTTTCTACATAATTATTCTTATACTGTGCGTATCAGGCCCTCCAACCATTAGCGTATTTGGATTAAAGATTTATACCCCAACTTACGTCTTGTATTACATAGTACCCATATTTAGAACCTTGGTCCGTTGGGAGTTGGTTATTTTCCTATTCGTACTTTTGACTTGTGCGTATCTGATAGATGACATATTAAATTGGAATAGTAGTAAATTTTACAAATGTGTATTGGTTACAGGGTTATTTTGTCTAAACATTACGATATTTGCAATTAAATTACCTGTAATAAATATTTGTAATGTGCCGCTGGAATATCAATATATTAGTAGCTTTAAAGGTGAAAACTATATTGTATTTCCAAAAGGTGACTATTATTCCATATTTTGGGGGTGGGTTTCTCACGTTAATCTTAATAATCCTGTAGACAACTATAATAAAGATTTAGCATTGCAGCCGGACCAATTAATTCCTTCGTTATTCCACGCCGATGTCAATTCTCTGTTTCTGAAGGAACATAATATAAATCTTTTAGTATACTATCCGAGAAATATTTCAGCGGATCTATTGAGTAAAGTACATGCTGAAAATGCTGCAATTAATCGAGTACAAGATTTAACAATGTATTTGAATTTACATTACGGTATTCCTGTAAGTAAGAATGGTGCATTAATTTATTTAATAAAATAATTATGGAAATAACTAAATTTATTATTATATTTATCGAAGTCGCAATATATATACTTTTGGTATTAAGGTCCGGTAAAGCTATCTTTAGAAATTTTAATACTGTTTACCTTACGAGATTATTGGCGTTGCTGAACATTTTTATAATTGTCTGGTATTCTGGGATATCGGTGATATATGCGACGGCAATTATTTCACTTTGTGTTGGTATTATTTTCTTACTCATAATTTTGTTTAAACAGTATTTATATTTTATTTCAATAATACTTTTAAGTATTTCCGCTATTGCAATGTTTTTAGGTTATAGAGAATTTACTCAATTTCCTGCCAAACTAATGTATATAACACTTGTGTTAGCTGTGCTTGGTGAAATATTTTATGCAAAACAACGTGCCACTAAAAATTAAACTAATAATTTTCTTTATTCTTATGCAGTGTGTAATTACTAAAAATTATGCGCAAACTAGGAATATATATTATCAAAATGTCTTTGAAGATTTAGGTATTCGTGTTAACACGTATGATTCAGTTAAAGCTGGTACGCTAGATGTCACAGTGGATAACCTTTTGGTTTTCACTACACAACTTAATCCAAAGGATACGTATCTGTTATCAGCTATCCCCAGGTACAATACTATGTTTGTAATTTGTGATAATTCATACGTAGACGCCAAATTTTTATGTACACCCGATGCTGTAATAGAAAGAAATGCTATTTCTTTGCCTACAAAATTAGTTGATATAGGAACTGCCGATTTGACTGCTACTAAGCTTAATATCTATAGAACAACTTTTCTAGGGGTTAACACTATATATTTGCCAGAGAGCCTATTATTTGTACCACAGTATCGAGAATTGCTAATTAAATATTTATCCTCTTTTGATAATAGTAATTCCTCAATCATAAATAATGTTTCTAATATAAAAAAGAATTATGTAGACAAGTCTGCTACGCACTATAACTTACTTATGAATTTTTCTAACTATTTTTCTCATATTCTTATATATATGGCAGTAATTATATTAATATTAACTGTATTCAATGGAATTTTCAGAGATTTTAAAAATGATAAAAAGTTTCTATTTAGACGTAGTTATTATCACAGTATTTGGTTAAAAGTTTCTTCGTTTTTAACGACATATCGTTGGATAAATGTGTATTGTTCATTACTTTGTGCCATTGTACTTATGCTTTTGCTTATTATCGCTACGGTACATCATATTGATTTGGGATCAAAGCTTAGTATGCAGAGCATTACAACTGCATTTACAAATATAGACATAAAGTATTTGCTATTTTATTTATATATTCTGATAGCGGTGTTTTTCTTTATAGCACTGTACTTGGTAGACTTTGTAAAAGTAGTAGATGTAGCAATAGGAAAAACTACAAAAATTCGGGTAAATGCTGCATTGGTCCTTACAATTCAATGTATCCTTATACTTACTAGCATTATTGCCATTATCTTTACTGATATTAGTACAGGAAGTATTTTCTTTGCTCTAGCCGCAATATTAGAACTTATACCAAAAAATTCTTTTTTAATAACACGCGCAGCACGTTACCGATTGTACGTCGGACTTGTATTGATCCCGTTAGCTTTGTTTGGGTGGACGCTAGCTAATAAGCCTAATATAACAGTTTATAAAAAAGTGACACTTATGCGTGATAGTTTTTATTTACCAACGCATGTAGATTTACCTAAAAATGTATTCTCGGCCGATTACATAATTCAATCACCAAAAAATGATTCTTTGTTTGCGGATTCTTACATGATATTTAACCCATATTTTAGCCGCATTCATAATATCAATCCGGACAATATTAATTTTGATCTTTCAACGGCCAATTATTATGTTGTTAATACCGACAAGAAATTAACACTGCTTTCGTTGATAAACTCTTCTAAACTTAGAGATGTCTTAAAAAGTTCGGTACCGACCTCTGTCTTTTTTGTGCAAGATATTAATCAATTTAGTGCCGAATCCGTAAACTTTAAATTATTTGTTGATTGTAAAGAAAATCCTAACAATCAAGACGTATCTCTAGTCAAAAACTTTTCTAGTGTAGATGGGAAGATATTAACGGATAAAAAGCTTCTGATAAATTATCCGGGATGTACTGCTGAGCAGGTGCTTAAAGGTTTTGTTCAGACATTTAATTTACCTATATCCTCTAAATTTTTTAGAAATTTTGATTCTATTTATGAGCTTACTGGTGTAAAGGGTTCGTATCTTGTGGCAGATAAGAATATTTTAGGGACGTATAGTTTCCAATATTTACCGGATATTTCTTCGCGGACTATTCTGGTTGATCACGTTGTTAACAAGAAAGCTAACGATATTTATTGTATTTCGGCATCAACAAATAAGAATGCAACTTATGATATAAAACCCGTGGAAAATACTTTTGATATATCTAAAAGTATTAATAACTTAATTAATATTGGTGCACTTTCAACCTCTTTTGATTTATGGTCTGATAGTGAACATATAAATATTAAGCAACTGCAACAATAATATTATCTAAAGAATTTTCTAAATAGGAAAAATAATTTGTAGATTAATTTTGCAGGTAAGAATACTGTAGCTATCAGTTGCATAGCGAAGTAAACTTTATCACTTAACGACATTTTGTAACCATACTCAAATATTGCTTTTATTCTGATATAAAGTGTCAGTTTTTGTTGCCTCTTGGCCTTAGTCTGCGAAATACCCTTGGAAGACTGTCTATACTTTAATAATATATCGTTCAAGTTGTAAAATTCACCTAATTTACCGACTCGAAAATATAAATCATAGTCTTCAACGTCGCATAAATCTTTGTTATATACACCGGCGGTTATCAATTCTTCTTTGCGCCAAATAGTAGCTGGGTGGGCGAATGGATTATATTTGAAAATATTTTTTCTTATAGCTTTATCGGTCGGATTATATGTTCGCACATGTAATAAATTCAATTTTTCATCGCAGATTTGTATCGCTGCTCCGGATACCACAACTTTAGGATGTGTTTCCATAAAATTAACTTGAGTTTCAATACGCGTAGGGTAGCTGTAGTCGTCCGTATCCATCCGTACAATATATTTTCCCTTAGCCTCACTAATACCTCTATTTAACGCAGCACTAATCCCCAAATTCTTTTCCTGTACAAACACTTTTATGCGATTATCTTTTTTTGTGTATTCATTAATTATCTCTTTGGTTCTGTCTTTGCTTCCGTCGTCGACAATAATAAATTCAAAGTCTTTATATGTTTGTGCCAAAATACTTTCAATAGCTTCACCAATATATTCTTCGGCGTTATATGCTGGCATTACAACACTAACTAATGGTTCATTATTCATGGAGTTTTATCTGAAATAATATACAAAGGTCTTCCAATAACTTCGTAATAAACATAGCTTAAGTATAAAGACATAATTCCTAAGCTGGTTAAAACAACGCCAATCAAAAAAGTATTAAACAAAGTTAGTGTGACGTTTGGAGAAAAGTACCATCCTTTTGTAATAACTGACATTGCCAACCCGACACAAATCGCCAAAACAGATGTAGACATTAAGAACAATCCTAAATATCCAATGTACTTCAGTGGTTTTACAGAAAAAGATAGTATGCCTGTTTTTGCAAAAGTTAAGTTTTTCCTAAAGGAGTACCAAGGTTTACCGTGAATTCTTTTGCGTGCTATAAATTTTACATATGCCGGTTTATAACCAATCCAAGGCACCATTCCTCGTAAAAATCTGTTGTGTTCTCGCATAGAGTTTAATTTATCTAGTGCTGTGCGATCCAAAAGTTTAAAGTCGGCCATGTCTTGCTCGATTCGTACATCAGACAGCATGTTAATAAATCTATAAAAAGCTTTTGACATTACTTTTTTGCTGAGTGGTTCACTATCTGTTGATGTTCTTACTGTATGTACAACTTTAAAGCCTTCTTCCCATTTTTTAATCATTTCTTTAAATAATTCTGGTGGGTGTTGTAGGTCGGAGTCGCAATATATTACGGCATCACCTGTTGTTGCGTCTAAACCTGCCGTAAGTGCTATTTGATGTCCAAAGTTTCTGGCAAAGCTTAGGCCTTTCACGCGAGGATCGTTTTTATTTAATTCCATAATATTGTTCCATGTTTCATCATCGCTGCCGTCGTCGACAAAAATTATTTCAAAATCATATTTATCTTCAAGCTTTTTAATAACTTCAAGAATTTCTTTGGCCATTAATGAAACATTTTCGGCTTCGTTGTACGCTGGTGATACGATGGATATTGTTTTCTTTAACTTTTTTGATTCGTCTTGCATATTACTTTTTTTATTATACTCGATAACACAAACACCTCTTCACCTTCGTGTCTTATTCGGGTATTATTAGTACATGCTACAAAAACTCCAAACTCCCACAACAGTCCAATGTATTTATAACCATAAAACACGCATATTTGCGCCACACTCGCTGTTGTGGGAAGGTCGCCAGCACAAAGTTACTATTTTTGGTTATCATCATTCGTATCGACAAGGAAAAACGATGATGCATGTGTTTTCGGTAGCAAGCCCCACGTTATATTTTAAGATTTTATTTAATACCGATTCTTTATCTTGGATTGTTGAGGAGATTTCTGATGGGGAGGCCGACTAAGTCGCCCCTGTAGTGCGGCTTGGCGCTAAAAATTTATGTGGACACCTCAAAACCACCCAAACAACTTACCTTTTAACCCAAAGCCCGCGACCATAATGCTTATGGATATAAACTCGTGCTTTGCCACTATTGAACAGCAAGCGAATCCGCTTTTGCGTGGTAAACCAGTTGCCGTTGCTGCCTACAACACGCCAAACGGTTGTATATTGGCCGCATCTTATGACGCTAAACGTTTGGGTGTTAAAACTGGCATGCATGTTAAGGAAGGAAAACTATTATGCCCCAACTTAACTGTTCTCACACCTGATCCCCAAAAATATCGAGACGTTCATTTAAAATTAAAAGCATTGTTACAAACTTACAGCAGTGTAGTTATTCCAAAATCAATCGATGAATTTATTATTGATCTCGAAGGTTTCCCGTCACTTTCCCGCGGTATTACAAATGTCGCTTTAGAAATTAAACAGAGAATAAAAAAGGAAGTAGGGGATTACATTACCGTTTCAATTGGGATTGGTCCTAATAGATATTTGGCCAAGGTTGCATCAGGTTTGCAAAAGCCAGATGGTTTAGTGGAAATACACAAGGATAATTATTTGCAGATTTTTTCTGGTATGGAATTGATGGATTTATGCGGGATTAAACGTCACAATGCTGCCCGGCTTGGTGCATATAATATTTACTCTGTTATGGATTTTTATAACGCCGACGCGGTGGCGTTGCAACAGGCCTTCCATTCTATTGTTGGCTATCATTGGTATTTGCGTTTGCACGGCTGGGAAATTGATGACGTTGAGTTTGGTCGCCATAGTTATGGTAATTCTTACGCACTACCAAAACCTTTTTCTAAAATGGAAGACTTGGCTCCTATTATGTATAAGTTGGTAGATAAAACTGCGCGGCGTTTGCGAAAAGCTTCGTATAAAACAAAAGGAATTCATGTATCTGTAACTTATCGTGACGGAAGTTTTTGGCATCATGGACATGTTGTTGGCAAAGCGTTGTTTGATTCTCGCGATATTTACAAAGAAGTTTTTAGGATTTTGTGTAAGTCTCCGTATAAAGGAAAACCCGTGGCTTTGTTAGCCGAGTCTTGTTTTGATTTGGTTAAAAGTGATTGTGCTCAAATGGATATGTTTGAGGACGTTGAAAAGAAAGAACGTTTAAATGATGCTTTGGATAATATTAATGATAAGTTTGGTGAGTTTGTTATAACGCCCGGGCGATTGATTGATGCGGTTAAGTATGTCCAGGATAGGATTTCGTTTGGTGGCGTTAAGGATCTTGAGTAAGTTATACGTTTTTGACTTGCCCTATAGTGACGGGTACAATGTTCGCAGCTTAGTAAAATAAACTAAAGGAGGAGAGGAAAAATGGCACGGTTTTCGGAAAAACTCGTAATGGGCGCGTTGGTTTTGATACTTATTGGTGTCTTAGTTTTTGTCGGTGGGGGTATTTACGGTTTATGGGACGACGTATTTGCATCCAGCAATTTACCCAAATGTTATGTGCAACCAGCTTTTGTTGTATTGCACCTCACGGACGTACAGTTTGACGCTTTTGGTTTTGCCAGTGCGACACCTGTGGAATACACAGACTTTGTTCATGGCAATGCCGATATAACTTATCCGAGAATGTTCCTGGGTGTTTGGTCAGGTGCTATGAAGAACGCGGAAAAAATCTATGTAAAAGCAAGGGTTACGCGCTCGTTAACTCAAGGTAAATCGGTCATCTATATAATCTCGATTTTAAGTCCTGAGGAGGTTGCCGCCTATTTGGACAAGATTTCGAAACCGGGAGACCCTGTGTATTGCCCATAACCAGGATTTTTCATCATTGAAACCCGTAGTTTGTATTTATACACTCTGCGGGTTTTCTTTTTTCGTAGATGATCGCGGCGCAATTTCTAATGTGCTTTATAAATACTTCTTACCCTTTAACTTATCCGGCAAATACTCAATATCAGGCAACTTCTCACCTTTTGGACTGTGATAATAGTTATAATCCTTACCATATCCCAAGTTTTTCATTAACTTTGTTGGCGCGTTTCTAATATGAAGAGGTACAGGCAAGTTTCCAAACGTTTTAACATCCTCAGCAATTTTTCCATATGCAATATAGAGTCGATTATCTTTTGGAGATTTAGCCAAGTAAGCAACAGCTTCAGCCAAAGCTAAATTACATTCAGGCATTCCAAGTTTTTCACATGCGTTAAAAGCCGCTACGGCCAAAATCAGCGCTTGTGGATCGCGAAGGCCAATATCCTCGGATGCAAACCTAATAACGCGTCTGGCTATGTATAACGGGTCTTGTCCGGCTTCTAACATACGTGCCAGCCAATAAAGTGCCGCATCTGGATCTGAGCCTCTCATTGATTTATGAAGTGCCGAAATTGTGTTGTAAAATTCTTCACCTTTTAAATCAAATGCCAGCTGTTCTTTTTGCAACGCAGTTTCTAGGTCTTTAACTTCAAGTTTTCCGCTTTTATTTAAATTTGATGCAATTTCCAATACATTTAGTGCTACGCGTGCGTCACCGTTTGATGCTGTCGCTAAAAACCTACGTCCTTCTTTTCCGAGCTCTACATTTAAATGCTTGGCCCCGCGTTCAATAATTTTATCTAAATCCTCTTCTGTATGTTGTGCTAACACAACCACTCTGCAACGGGATAAAAGTGGCGAAATAACTTCAAACGAAGGATTTTCCGTTGTAGCACCAATCAGTGTAATTCGGCCACTTTCAACTTGTGGCAATAACGCATCTTGTTGAGCTTTATTAAACCTATGAATTTCGTCTATAAATACAACTGGTTTTCCAATTTTTGTTGATTTTGAAATATTTGGATCTTCTAATAGAGTTAATGTTTTTTTTGATGCGCTGTGTGCTGTACTTTCATTAATCGCTTTTTCTATTTCCTTTACCGATGCATTTACCGCCGAAAATTCAAAGAATGGTCGGTTAAGCGTGTAGGCAATTATTCTTGCCAGTGTAGTTTTACCGGTGCCTGGTGGTCCCCAAAAAACGAGTGAAGGGAAAAATCCTGTATCACCAACACCTTCAAGTAGTTTAGAAATAATTCCTTCTTTACCAACTATTTTATCTTGGCCAATAAAATCGGCTAAGTTTTGCGGGCGCAAAATTTCCGCTAAAGGTTTGTTTGTATCCATTAAAATATTTTACGCTAATTTATTAAAACACGAAAGAATACCGAAGATACTAGAGGGATTATTTTTTAAAATGAAAGTACCAGTTAGGGTTTAAGTGACCAAGCATAAGCAAGTCTTCTAGGATGTCGTATATGTAATGAACAGTCCAAGAAAGTAAGAATATTTGTAAGTAAATGTGTGTGTCGTTATTTTGAAAATACAAAAATGGTACAAACGTAAGTAATGGTGCTGCTAAATTGTGTGAATATAAGGACGTTAGTTCTTTGTGATTATTTGTGCAAAAACGCCAAACGCCACGTAGTTTGAATTTTCGCAAAAGCTGTTTAACCATTTTAGAATATTCAGTTTTTCTTCCATAGTAAAACCAATATAACAAGTGATCGCCATCAGGAAAAATGTTTCCAAGCACACCAATTAAAACTAATTTTTTGGCTTCTTCGCTTGGGTAAAGTCTTTCTACAAGTAATCCGCAGATAATCCCTAGCAAAACGTGGATTGTCATATGATTATTTTGGCTTTTTCTGATTAATGTGTCGCGCATATGGGCAGTTTCTTTTTAAAGTTTAAATAGCTTTGCTAGTGATCTTGATATTAAGTCTTGACCTTTGCTAGCTGTAAGTCTGGACATAATTGCAATATCAAGTATTAAGTTTGTAGCACTTGCTACAGCTAAAGTTAATATTTTAAGTCTTGGGAAAAGTAAGAACACTGCAAATAAAACTGTGTTAAACGTAACGAATTTTATTAAATCATTTTTTGACTCGTTAAAGCTTTGTCTTATAGCTTCTTTTATTAAGTAAAGGGTTCCGTGTTTATCTTCGTAACCAAATTCGCGGGATTGATCTAGGTAATATCTGCGGGCCAAAGCAAATATTCTAATGATATTTCTCAAAATTTCTATTGTGACGGTTGTTACTATTAAGTTTAAAGTTGTCCAAATATTATGATCGTAAACAAAACTTCTTTGCATTAGGTCATAGCCATATATTTTTGCATGAAGTACTACGTTTAAGTTTGCGGGTAAAAAGAATAGGTTAGTGCTATCCATTGTTAAGAAGAATACGAATAAAATTACTTCCGAACTGTCTACTAATCCGTTTTTAAAACGTTTAAAAAATATTTGAGCAAACTTTGTTGGTTCTGCTGCATTTGGTTCTGGTTTACTGATTATTCCAAAAAGTGCGATTGCAACTACGGTTATGACTATAGTTAAAATTGTAACGTCATTGCTTTTACCTACAGTTTTATAAATGATTAGCAAAAGAACATATATTAAACCTGCAATTATGTATGAAAATATTGGAGCGGCAAAGATTAAAAACTCTCTAAGCAATTGTAAAAACTTGTGCCAAAGGCTTCTTAAAAAGTCTAAAAAGTCGATAAAAGTAAGGGAGCCTTCGAGCAATATATCTAGTATTCGGCTAACTTCCTTACGCATACCCAATATAACGAGGATTCCAAGGCCAAAAAAGATCACTGCCGAGGTTAAAAGCACCATCCAAAAGATGTTTAAAATGATGGAAACGGCCGTTGGGAACAAAAATCCAGCTATAACAAACAGTGCTATTATGACCAAAAATGTGGCCAATAAAGAGAAAACCTTGCGATCAAGGCTGTTTTGCGTGGCTTTTCCGGTTAAGATATCTTTTAATGTCATGGTATGAGCAGACTAAAGGGCATTAGTCAGGCAGTGTAAGTATCTCATTTCCGCCTTCTTTTATCAAAACGGTATGTTCAAACTGCCCAAAAAATCCTCCATCGCGCATTATCGTCTCCCAGCTGTTTTGATACTTCACATCTGATTCTCCTGTGCATATTAATGACTCAATGCAAATTATCATTCCGTCTTTAAGTTTCAATCCTGTGTTTGGATCTCCGGTACAAGGTACTTCGGGATCTTCGTGCATCTCGGTTCCTATTCCATGACCTGCGTAATCTTCCAAAACATTTAATTTATTTTTATAGGCTGTTGTTTGAAGTGCGTTTGCGATATCTCCAATACGTTTATTTGCTTTAGCTTCTTTCAATGCTTTTTGCAACGCGTCGTAGCTTGTTTTAACTAATCTTTGTTTTAGTTCAGAAGCTTCACCTACTGTTGTTACAAATGAGCTGTCTACGAACAATCCTTTTGCATCTATTACTGTATCCACAGTGATTAAATCTCCTTCTTTAAGTATTTGTCCCATTTTTGGATAACAATGCACGCACTGAGTATTTACACTTACACAAAGACCCGTTGGGAAAGGCGGAAGGTAATAAGGTCTATAACCTTTGCACGAAGGATTCACGGAATTCTTTTTGCACAACTCTATAAACTTAAGTTCCAAATCCCACGCGTCTAAACCGGGTTTTATCATTTCTTTTAGTTCCACAAGAATATTTCCGAGTATTTTCCCGTTTTTGCGCATTATTTCTATTTGCTGAGGTGTCTTAACTAAGCTCATACTTTGATTCTATCATCATAAAGACTCGCTTGCAGTAATTAACTATTTTTATGCTACTATTTATGTATGAAAAATTCACAAACTGAAGCCCCTATAAGTTCGCCAGTAAGTACAGAAGTTGAGCACGAGCATATGCATGATCACCACCACGGAGGCCACGATCATGATAAATGTGATATGCACGAAAATTGCTGCAAAAGGAAGTCTCCTTTGCTGATGATTTTAGTACCTGTGTTGTTAGTTGTAGCCGCTGTTGTAGGTACTTGGTACTACAAAGACTCTCAAGTAAAAAACACAATAACAGTGTCCGGAAAGTCTCAAACACGTGTTAAGAATCAAGTTGCAGATTTTTCGTTAACTATTACTTCTACAAACGCCAATAAATCCCTAGCTGTTCAAGATGTTAGTGATAAAGCTTCCACTGTTGTAAAACAGCTTAACGATTTTGGTCTGCCCGCAGAAGATGTTCAAACAACCAACTTTAATGTTTATCAGCAAGATACAGCATATTTAGATGCAGGTTTAACCAAATATCAAAAAGGTGATTGGTCTGCTACATATACAGTAAATGTAACTTTAAGAGACCTTACTAAATCAGCAGATTTAACAAAGTTAATGTCTAGTGTCGATAATGCTTCGATGTATGGTCCAAACTTAAGAGTTGATAACACAACCGTTAATGACAACAAACTTTTGCAGGAAGCAGTTGCAGACGCTCGTGCTAAAGCCGAGGCTATGGCGATGAATACAGGAAGAACAGTAGGAAAAGTTGCCAGCATGTCCGAAGGTAGTAGTGAATATCCAACACCTTATCCAATGATGTACGACAAAGTTGTAACCGCAGGTGGTGGCGCTGGAATTCCAATTGAAGCCGGTTCATCAGATGTGTACAAGACTGTGTCAGTTTCGTTCTACTTAAAGTAATTTTGGATTAGAATAATAATTAAAGCCTAGGAACTTAAACCCTAGGCTTTTTTTATGCTACGATGTTTACGATTTTACCGGGGACGTAAATAAATTTCTTAATTGTGTTTTCGCCAAGTGCGGCTTTAACTTTTTCGCTTGCTAGTACTTTTGTTTTAACTGAATCCTCGGATTCGGCCAGTGAAACTTCAACTTCATCTTTTACTTTGCCGTTAATTTGAACAGCTATTTTTAGCAGATTTTCAGTTGCTAATTTTTCGTCATAGGTTGGCCATTCTTGTAAATGAACACTGTTTTCCTTTTTCCACTCTGTAAAGCCATTTGCTTCTTGCCATAATTCTTCGGCAGTAAAAGGAATAAATGGAGCTAGAACTTTGGTAAAACCTTTCCAGATTTCAATATTAATGTTTTCTTCTTTTTTAAGTGCGTTAACGAAGATCATAAATTCACTTACGGCTGTATTCATCTTTAAGTTTTCGGCCATGCCTGTAACGTTCTTAATCATTTTGTTGTACATCTTTTGTGTTTCTAGTGATGACTCTTTCCCGTTAACTTTAGCTTTAAGTGCGTAAATATTATTTATAAATTTATGAACAGCTTTAACGCTATTTTCGTTCCAAGGATATGTGTCTTCATATGGACCAATAAAACATAAGGTCATTCTTACGGTATCAGCACCGAATTGTTCAATTAAAGTTCCTGGTTCTACAACGTTTCCTCTGGACTTAGACATTTTCTGTCCGTCAGGTCCAAGTAATAAACCGCCGGTCATTCTGTATTTATAAGGTTCGGTTGTTGGTACTAAACCAAGGTCGTAAAAGAATTTGTACCAGAATCTTGAGTATAGTAGGTGCATTGTTGTATGACCGGGATCGCCATAATATTTGTCGACCGGTAACCAATATTTCATTTTTTCAAAATCAGCAAATACTTCGTCGTTTTTTGGATCGATGTAGCGGATGAAGTACCAGTTTGAACCTGCCCAAGTCGGCATTGTCTGAGTTTCACGTTTGGCCGGTTTACCTTCACTGTCAGTTGTATTTAACCAATCATCCATGCGGGCTAGTGCAGATGACCCATCTGATTGGGGTTTAAAGTCTTTTGTATAAGGAAGTTCCAGCGGAAGTTTCTTTTTAACGCCTTCGACGTCCGTGGTTTTTACAATAGCTTCTATTTCGCCATTTTCTTTGTATACAACCGGAATAGGTTCGCCCCAGTATCTTTGTCTGGCAAATACCCAATCTCGGATTTTGTATGTAACTGTGCGTTTGCCCCAACCTTTTTCTTCAAGGTAGTCCATTATTTTTTCTGTAGCATCGTGAATGTCCATTCCGTCTAAAAATGCGGAGTTAATCATTGTTCCGTCAGATTCGTTTACTTGTGATGCGGTTGTAATGTCAGATTTGTCGCCGTCTTTGCCAACTACTACGCGTATAACCGGAATATTAAACTTTTGTGCGAACTCAAAGTCTCGCATATCGTGGCCGGGAACACCAACTACTGCACCTGTGCCAACGCTTCCCAATACATAGTCAGCTACATAAATTGGCATTTTGTAAGTCGTTAAAGGATTAATAGCATAAGCACCCAAAAAGACACCTGTTTTAACTTTAGTTTCAACGATTCGCTCCATATCGCTTTTGTTTTTGGCCTTTTCCACGTATTCATCAACGGCTGCTTTTTGCTCCGCACTTGTGATTTTGCTGATTATGTCGCTTTCAGGAGCTAAAACGATGAAGGTGGCACCAAAATTAGTATCCGGACGCGTGGTAAACACTATTACTGTTTCGTCAGAGTTTTCGATATTGTACGTAATGTTGATTCCAACTTTTTTATCGATCCAGTTCTTTTGAGCTGTTTTTATATAGTCAGGGAAATCGGTGTCGTCTAAGCCTTGAATTAGCTTTTCAGCATACATAGGCATCTTTAATACCCATTGCTTATACATTTTCTTTTCTACCTTGTAGCCACCACGCTCTGATACTTTACCGCCGTCGGCTGCCGTTAAAACTTCCTCGTCGGCTAAGTTACCAAGCTCCGGGCACCACCAAACGGGCATTTCTTTTGGTTCTGCGAGTCCGTTTTCGTAAAACTTAAGAAAAAGCCATTGAGTCCATTTATAATATTTAGGATCACTTGTGTTTATTTCACGATTCCAATCGATTCCGTAACCCATGTCCTGCATAGCTGCTTTATAGTTGGTTCCAAGCTCCTGAATGACTTCCTGAGGAGTTTTGTTTGCTTTTATGGCATAACCCTCGGTTGGAAGTCCAAAAGCGTCCCAGCCCATAGGGAAAAGCACATTGAAGCCTTTCATTCTTAAGTATCTAGAATAAACCTCAGGAACGGTATATCTCATTGCATGACCTATATGTAGAGCTCTACCTGAAGGATATGGAAGTTCAGCTAATATGTATTTTTTTGGTTTCGGGGAAAAGTCTACTGCCTCGTATATGTTGTCCTTATACCATTTTTCCTTCCAATTATTCTCAATATTTTTATGATCGTAGTTTTCCATAGGTTCCTTTAAAAAAACAGATAGTTGAAATTTAATTGATTTTATAATATATTGCAATACATGGCAAAGAAAAAAGGCAACAGATTAATAATTGGACTTGAATGTACCGTCACTGGTCGAAGAACCTACGTTACCCAAAAGAACAAAATAAACACTACTGAAAAGCTTCAGATAATGAAGTATAACCCTAGTTTAAAGAAGCATACTCTTCACAAAGAAATTCAAAGACTTAAGTAAGTTTTCGCGTATTAAACGTTGAATTGCACTTGCTAGTTCTTTATATGCCCAATATTCTTAAAATTACGGGTGGAAAACAACTTTCTGGTGAAATAACTCCTGTTCCCAACAAAAATGCTATGTTACCGGCACTTGCTGCCAGTGTTTTAACCTCAGATACAGTCACTTATCATAATCTTCCAAAATCTACAGATGTTGTGCGAATGCTTGACGCTTTAAGAATTCTTGGCGCCGAGGTCGACGATCACGACTTTTCGCTTATAACCGTTAATTGCAAAAACATAAAAACGTATGAAATCGATAGCATAAATGGAAATGCTATGCGATCTTCAATTTTGTTCGCCGGTCCGTTGTTGGCGCGCTTTGGTAAAGCTCGCATTCCTTTACCTGGCGGATGTGTTTTAGGCAGAAGGTCTATTGCTGCACATATTGATGCTTTTGCTAAAGTTGGTGTAACTACAGAAATATCTGACGGTTTTGCAAACTTCGAACGCACAACTCCATTACTTAAGCACTATTCTATTTGGATGATGGAAGCAAGTGTTACAGCTACAGAAAATATCGCTATGTACGCTGCTGGTTGTGAAGCAGAATTTGATATTACCGAAGCCGCCGCTGAACCGCATGTTACGCAGCTAATTAAATTGCTTGAGGAAATGGGTGCAACTGTTTCTGGTTTAGAATCAAATAAACTTTGTATCACGGGTAAAAACGTATTTGCTAGCGCAACATTTATTCCTGAGCCTGATCAAATTGATATTGCCGGAATTATTATTGCCACTGCTATTACCAAAGGTAAATTAGTTGTTAAGGGAGCAAACATTCCAAGGGTTTCCGGAGGACTTGTTCAATTTTTTCAAAAATGGAATATCGGCATAACCACTAGTGGCGAAGATTTAATTATAGATGGTACTAAAGATCTAGTGATTAACTGTGCTGAATCGGGTTTTCCTTTGGCAGGCGATGATTTACCAAAAGTTTCTCCACGACCTTGGCCGGGGTTTCCCGTTGATGCTTTGCCAAGCGTGGTTACGTTAGCTTGCAAAACCCATGGAAAAACTTTGATTCAAAACTGGATGTACGAAACAGGCTTAGACTTTATTCGCGAGTTAAACGTTTTGGGTGCAAACATATTCATGGCTGATCCACAAAGGGTTATTGTTACAGGGCCTATTAATTTCACTGGAGGAAAAGTAGTTTCACCTTCAATAATTCAGGCGGCGCAAGCTATATTTTTGGCAGCACTTGCAGATCCTGTTGAAACAAAAATTGAAAGTTGGGAAGTTATTAAAAGACGTTATCCCGAAATTATAGATGTTTATCGTAAACTTGGTGCCACAATCGAAGAGATCGCGGCTTAGTTGCGTGGTGCAAGTTAATACTGCATAACTTCCTTTAGCGATCTTCGAATTTCATCTTTGGCGCGTTTTGTTTTAACAACGTCTTCCCAGTCGGGACTTGGTTTCTTTCTATTTTTAGAAGTTTTTATTTCCACACGATCCCCATCTTGAAGTTCATAAGTTAGTTTTTGAAGCTCGCCGTTTACAACACCGCCAATACAGCTATTTCCTAAATCGTTATGAACGTAATACGCAAAATCTATTAAGTTAGCGCCGCGTGGCAATTCTTTAATATCCCCTTTAGGGGTAAAGACATAAACGTTATCCGTAAACTGATCAATTTTTATAGCTGCACGATTTATCCCAAAGTTAATCTCTTTTAGCCAGTTAGGATTTGCGAACATTTTCTTTTTTAAGGTTTCTCCAGTTTTATAAAAAGTATGACTTGCTACACCAAATTCATTTTCCTCGTGCATTTGATGTGTTTTTATTTGAATTTCAAGCATAAATCCAGGTTTTACTTGAAAAGTATTATGCAAACTTTTATAACCACTTGGTTTAGGATGTGTGATGTAATCGTCACGTTTGCCTGCGCTGTCGTCCCAGATTTGCTTTAATATGCCTTCAACTGCGTAGCATTCTTCAACTGTATTTACCAAAACACGCATAGCAGCAATATCGTAAACTCCTGACAAATCTTTAGCTTTTCCTTCAGCAATTAATGTTAAAAGCTTTTTATGGATTGAATACACGTGCTTAACCCTATGTTCAACCTTGGCCTTAATACCTTTTTCTGCCAAGATTTCTTTTATAAATTGAGAAGTGTCTTTGAGAGTATCTTGGATTTCTGGTAGTTTATCTTCAACATAATGCACAATTTTGTAATATTCCCCTGGATTGAGAATTTTAAGTGCCTGATCTTCGAGTACTTTTGTAAATTTACCGATTCCAAGTAATTGAGAAATAGGGGAGTAAAGTAAAAGTGCTTTTTGAGCTACTTTATCTGCCATTACTTTAGGAAGAGTGTATACCGACTTTATATTATCAACTTTATCAGCCAACCTAATTATTAAAGTTTTTTGGTTTTTTATCAGGTTAAAATAAGTTTGAACTATAGTGTCGCCGTTTGTATTTGGGTCTATTGAACTGATATTTCCGCCCGAAAGTTCGTTGTATTCTTTGACGATGTTTGCAACGTTTTCACCAAATTCTTTATGAATTAAATCATAGTTCTTTGGTGCTACATCAAGTGCGTGATGAAAATATGCTGCTATTAGGGTTTCTTCGTCGTTAATGCCTGTTTCCTGCAATAGATCAACAACCCTGCTTGCGTGGTCAAAATATGATTCGCCTGAAAGTCTGAAATGGTTTTCATGCACTTTGTAAGCGAGTTCTTTAGCTTTTATTATTGCCTCTGTTTCCATACGTTTAAACATGGTGGGCCGATAGTACAACATAATTTATGTTTATCAATGTTGTTTATTTTTGTTAGTTGGTTGGGATCGGCTCTCCTTGTGAGTCACGTTCATTATGGCAGGATATTGGTTAGTTTTCAAGGTAAGTATTTGCTTATTTGACGACAGATTCACTTTAAACTAGAATGCCGTAAAAGAAATCTAGTGAAAGGAGAAAAAATGTTACGGAGTTGCAAAGTTTTTGGTTGCAATGGTCTTCTGGACACTGCGATCACGTATTCATATGGGATGCAATCTTTACATCCCTGTTCAAAATGCGGCCGGCTACATAGGATTGTCGATGATAGTCCTGCCTTTGATAGCCAAGGAAAGATGTTATATCTTCGTGGTGAAAAGCTGGTTCCAGAGAACGGCCCTGCTATTGTTATGTGGCTTTTTGAAACTGAGCAAGCTGCAATGGTCCACAATACTAAGCTGGGCAAGGTTGTAGGCGAGTCGCATACCCATAGCAAACTGTTGCTGTTTGCTACCAATAGCCAGATGGCCGGATATTTTAATCCCGCGAATAATACGTGGGTTTCAAAAGATATCGCCGTACTGGTATTCAAAGATGTGGTGTAAAAAAGGAGCAAAAAATGCCTGCTGTTAAGTGTAGGGTCGCGCAGTGCGAGGGCTTGATTGATTTTACCATAAGCGCCGCGTTGCAAACAGGTTGCATGAGCTGTACCACGGTATTTCCTTGCGCAAAATGTGGCAGAGTCCATTCATATGATGGCCACTTGATTCGTCGGCGCAGTGGCGAACCGATTTATATTCGTGCCGAGCGTTTTGAAAACGATAATCGCCCATACGTGCTTGTGAATGTTTTTAAAAGCCCGGAGGCAGCAAAGCGTCACGATTGTCGCAGAATGGGCAAAATTGTATACGGCGAGGCCTACTCACACGCAGACCTGGTTTCATTCAACAATGGCTGTGCATATCTGGCGTACTACAATCCGAAAACTGAAAAATGGATGAATATAGCTGAGGTTTTGGAGCTACTGCCTCAAGAATAGATAAAAGTTCGTGTCTAAAAAGGTATCCTTGTTGTTAAATAACAGCCTGGGTACCTTTTCTTTTTCCCAAACCTTCCATTAACATCGAATAAAACCTTAAATTATGAATTGTGGCCAATCTCCAAGCCAAACTATCGCCGGTTTTAAACAAATGTCTTAGGTACGCTCGGGAATAGTTTTTGCAAGTAATGCAATCGCAATCATTTGAAATAGGTAAGGTGTCTTCCTTGTATTTTCCTGAGCCAATATGTAAAAATTCGTAATCGAGCGAATCAGCATAATTCTTAAACACATAAAGTCTTTGGTGACGAGCATCGCGTGTTGGTAGGACAACATCAAACATGTTATAGCCTAGGTCAAATCCTTCAATAATATTTTCTGGTTTGCCAACTCCCATCGCGTATTTAGGCTTATCGTTTGGCATCTGTGCGGCCGTGTAGCCAACAATATCAGTTAAAAATTCCCTATTAGCGTTTACCGGCCAACCGCCAAAAGCGTAACCATCAAAATTTAGCTTTACCAATTCTTCCGCGCATTTTTTGCGTAATTCCTTGCTCATACCGCCCTGAACTATTCCAAAAATCCATGGTTTATCTTCAGTAGCCAAGCCAGCAGTGTGGTTATCAAAAGTTTCCTTACATCTTTTAGCCCAAGCAATTGTTCGCGCCACCGACTTTTCCTGTTCTTCCAAGGCTTCCTCGGGATCGGTGCAATCGTCTAAGCACATAATAATGTCACTTCCGACGCGCAACTGGGTTTCAACGCATAATTCCGGCGTTAAATTTAACGTGCGGCCTGTGCCTTCAATTTTAAAATGAACTCCTTCGTCTGTGAATTTACCGTTTTTGGGACTGCGTCGTATCAATGACATTGCCTGAAATCCACCGGAATCGGTTATAACCGGTCTATCAAAACCCATAAAGTTATGAATTCCGCCAACTTTCTCTATAGTTTCCAAGCTTTCATCTACCAAAATATGATAGGTATTTACGACCACACCTTGAACTTGCGATGCCTTCATATCGTCAGCACCAACACCTTTAACATAAGCGTGAGTTGCGTCCGGAAAGAACATAGGAAACTTAAATTTTTCTTTGCTGTGTTTTGCCATATATAAGCGACAGTATAACATTCGTTTGTGGTAGAATGATCAGATGTATTCATCACCTTCGATGGATTCGCCGGTCCTTAAAAAAGGCAAGTTATATGTAGTCGCAACACCCATTGGAAACTTGGATGATTTTTCTGTACGTGCCTTAAACACCTTAAAAAATGTTTCAGTAGTTTTGTCCGAAGATACGCGCGAAACCGACAAGCTTTTTAGAAAATACTCCATTCAAAATAAACAAATTTCATATCGAGATCAAAATCACGACAGAATTTACCCACAAGTTAAAGATATACTAAATGCTGGTCAGGATTTAGCTATAGTTTCAGACAGCGGTACACCGGTAATCTCCGATCCCGGCTTTAAACTTGTTTCCCAATTAGCTGATGAAGGTTACGAGATAGTGAGTATTCCCGGACCATCTGCCATTATTTCTGCTTTATCGATTAGTGGACTTCCAACAGATAAATTTACGTTTTTAGGCTTTCTACCTAAGTCTTCTACACAACGCAAAAATCTTTTAACACAATATGGCCAGCTTGATACAACAATCATCATATATGAATCTCCCTTTAGAATTGGTAAAATGTTAGACGAAATTTCAGAAGCGTTAGGCGATCGTTATGTTGTTTTAGCAAATGACCTGACAAAAATGTATGAGAAGTTACAGCGCGGTAAAGTGTCTGAGCTTATTACACAATTTAGTGGTAAGCAGAATAAGTTTAAGGGCGAATTCGTAGTTTTAATTGCTAAAAAGGATTTTAAATAGAATGGACGAAATTTTAAAGGAAGAACGACAACATTTAGAAAAAGTTGTTACTAAGATCAAACTTGCAAAGGCGACTCTTGAAGAAGGCCTTATTGCTGTAGGCGACACTAACCTAGATCGTCTAAAAGAGCTTCGCGAAACTGAGTACGGCGCTGATTTTGAAATATTTTTAGAGCAACTTCACGATAAAAACCAATCACTCAACTTAAAAGATAGATTTAAACGTATGGAAGAGTTGGATTTTTTGATGAAGGAACCTTACTTTGCCCGAATTGATTTAAAGGATGCTGCCGATAAAGTTAATCGACCTTTTTATATTGGTAAGTTTGGTTACACCGAAAAAGAGCCTGTTGTTATAGACTGGCGCGCAAAGGTTGCTACTGTTTATTACCGCTACCGCTACCCTCAAAAAGACGTTATGTACGATACTCCTGACGGCATGCAAAAACGCGATTTAACATTAAAGCGAACTTATGAAGTTGAAAATGCAGAATTAGTAAAGTTTTATAACAATGATATTCAACTTGATGAAAACGAAATTATCATTGAAAAAATTCAAAGTAGAACCGGCGGTGTTTTGGAAGATATTATTGAAACAATTCAGATTTCACAAATGGACATTATCGAAGCCGATCCACGACAAGTTTGTATTGTTCAAGGTTGTGTTGGTAGTGGAAAAAGTACAGTTGCTATTCACAAACTGGCACATATATTTTTTAACTATCCAACATTAATTCATCCGGAACGCTCTATTTTGGTAGCAAAAAATCAAATACTAGTTGGCTATCTTTCTACGCTTTTTCCAAAACTTGGAATTTTTGACATTAACTACAAAACTTTGCGCGAACTTATTGTTCATATTGTTTTTAGAGAAGAACTTGATATCCAAATGGATTTAAACAAGGGGCAAGACACAACAGTATTTGATATGGCAAAAATAAAAGAGTTCACTAAAAAAGTTCAGCAAATTCACGACGTTTATCGAAATAAAATTAGCGACATCTTTTCTAATCCTGAATATGCGTCATTTGGTGGTTTTAAATATATTGAAACAGCAACTCCATACGAGAATTTAAACGAGGCCACAAACGATATTGAAGAAGAGTTAATTATGCAAAAAGATATGTTAAAGGAAGTAAGTTCTGGTTCTATTAAAGCGTATTTGTATAAAGAAAACATAAAAACCATTCGTTCATTGGTAAAAAGATTAGGTGATTTGCGCACACAAATAAAACAAAAGGCTTTGCCAACGTTAATACGTGACATGAAACTAAATACCAAACGACAAATGGGCTACTTAGAAACATTATTATATTTAGCAGCCTACACAGAATTAGTTGGTATAACCAAATTCCCAAAGTATGAATATTGCGTGGCAGATGAAGGCCAAGACTTTAGCGTGTTGGAATATTTGTTTTTAAGTAAAATTGTTATGCGCGGAAGATTTGCTATTTTCGGTGACTTAAATCAGTCGGTTGAACAAGATGGCATCGACAAATGGGAAGAAATTACAACTGTTATTCAGGAAGCAAAGAATGCTTCTACGTTTGAACTTGACACTAACTATAGAAGTACGCGTCCAATAATCGAATTGGCCTGCAAAATATTGAGCCCATATACTTCTAAATATTTGCCAAAGTCTATTAACCGAAAAGGTGAAGAACCTGTTATTGAAAAATTTAAATCCAAAGAAGAGTTAATGGCCAAATTTAAAAAAGAAATTGAAACTGACGCCAAAGACTTAAATAAAAGTATTGGTGTAATTAGCTTAGACGACGAATTGTTTGAGGAAGCCACTAAAATTACAGAAGGGCTGGGTTTAGACAATGAACAGGTGTTACGCCTTGATAGCACAACCCGAATTCGTTATATACCAAAGGGAATTTACCTTATGCGAAGTGAGGACTGTAAGGGTTTGGAATTTGCCAAGGTTTATATTCTTGACCTAAATTTGGATAAAGTAAAAAACATTGATACCGCGCGCAAAGCTTTTGTTGCTGTTACTCGTGCCATGAACGAACTCCACGTATATGGTTTATAATAATTCCAATATGTTCTCTTATTTCAAAAAAGTAAGTTTGCCCCTATTATCTATTCTTCTGCTTTCAACTTTTTTAAGATTGTACAACTTGGGTTATTCCGATTATCAGGGAGATGAGATTAAAGCCTTGTATTACCCAGATCCAGGTCAAAACTTTTTTAGTTTTTTAATGGATCAACGCAAAGGGCCGCTTCAGTTTTTTGTTACTTATTTGCTTAAATTCATTAATGCCGACTACACTAACCGATTTTTAATACGCCTGCCTTTTGCAATCGCGGGTATTGTTGCTGTTTGGGCATTTTATAAATTAGTTCAAAAACTTACGAACGAACGTGTTGCTTTTTATGCATCGTTTTTCTTTGCTACCAACGGTTTTTTAATCGCTTTTTCCAGAATAGTTCAGTATCAATCCTTAGCGATCGTATTTATGATTTTGTCACTTTATATGTTTGTATTGGCTTGGAAAGAGGACAAGTTTAAGATTTCCGGAATTTATTTGGGTTTTATATTCTGGGCTATTTCATTACTTTCTCATTACGACGGAGTTTTTATTGCACCCTTAGCTCTTTACGTTTTATTTAAGTGGTGGAAAGAGAACAAATCACTTTTGAAACATTTAATAATATCTTTGGCTATTAGCGGAGCAATGTTGTTGGCATTTTACGTTCCTTTTGTACTTACACTTTCACAGGCTACAAAAGATTACTGGATGGGACGTGTTACAGGTTCTGCTAATACTAAGTTATCAAGTTCGAAATATTTGTTTGTAGTTTACCAGCCTATTTACGTAGTTCATATTTATACAGCTTTGTTAGCACTAGGCGCGTTTTTTCTGTCACTGCAGTTTATTCGTTTTAAAAAACTTGAACCTTTTAAGTTTAGTTCTGGATTTAGAAATACAGTAATTGCAGTTGTTGCCTGGATGGCACTTCCAGCCATCTTTATGGAAAAATTAATTTCTATTCCCGGAACTCATATTTACACGTACATTATTCCTTTGATGGTTATCATGGGATTGGGAGTTTTGTTTATTGAAAAAGTTATTTTTAAAGTTTTACCTAAGTTACCAGCTTACATAATATTTATGTTAGGCATATTTGCTATCTTTATGTTTGTTTCCGCTCAGGCTTACGCTATTTTCGACGATCACTCTCAGGAGTATCCGTGGACACAAGAAAAGTTTTTGATCTGGAATTTTCCTGAACCAACTCCCGTTTATAACTTAAGTTTGTTTGGTTTTCCATATTATAGGAATTGGGATGGTATTAAATCTTTTGTTGCATCACATCCTGAGGTTACTGCCTATACAACTAATGAGCGCGAGGCAATAACCAGATACTTTATACCTTTACAAAAAGACGGAACTTTAGCAGGGTTTTATGTTTACATAAATAACCCTCAAAGTCATACTGACATTATTTCCAGCGATAAAGCCTTTTATTGGGCTTCAAAATATGACCCAGTCTATACTTTTTCCCGTGATGGTGTAGCAATGGTAAGAATTTATCAAATGAAAACCGGAACATTAGCCGAAGTTAAAGATCAAGGTTTTTAGCTAATATAACCGATGTCTGCCTTTATTATCAATCAAATAAAAATAGTTAGTGACTATGGTGACAGTAGAATTTTGCCAATAGTTGTAACGTTAGCCCTTTTTCTATTTTTAGTAGAGGAAAAGTATATTCGTGAGGGTTTTATTTTATTGTTTTCAGTTGCCAGTGGTATATACGCCACGGTTTTAAAACTAATCTTTAAAGAACCTCGCCCACCGATGTTTCATTACAATCCATATTTGTTGGGAGATATGTACAGTTTTCCAAGTTCTCATGTAGTTTTTTATACGGCTTTCTGGGGATTCGTATTTTACTTAACTTTTAAACTTAAAAAGGTAAATTATTGGGTAATAACTCTTATGCGACTTGTGTGCATATATTTTGTGTCATTGGTTGGAATATCTCGTGTGCTTGTTGGTGCACATTACGTTCAGGATGTTATAGCAGGATATTTTTTTGGCGGATTATATCTTACTTTGTTGATTTGCGCAGATAGATTTTTACCAAAGGTGTGGAAAAAATATAAAAAGCATCACGAATCCTGATACAAATGCTGTTATTAACACATAACCCGCAGCTAAATCCTTTATAATCTTTGCAGCTTCGTGAAATTCTTGAACAAATGCATCAACCGTTTCTTCAACAACGGTATTAATCATTTCTGCTGAGAGTAGCCAACCCATTGTAATAACAATTATCGCCCATTCTAAGTTTGATAGACCCACACGCAAACCCGCAGCTACAACTATCGACACTATAACGACCTCAACCCTAAAATTAGGTTCGTTTATTAATGCATGAAAAATACCTGCAAAAGCATATTTAAAACTCTTGGCATGTCGGACAGGATGATGTGACTTAAAAATATTAATCATGCTAAAATAATATCACTTAATATGAAGAAATTTAACGTTTGGAAATTATTACTTAAAATCATACCCATTATTCTTGTTGCTTTTGTAGTCTGGTTCTTTTTTATTAAACCAAAAAGTCTTACAACAATAGTTTCAAAGGTTCAACTAGAGAACAAAGTTGTTACAAGAACGGTTTCTGCTAGTGGAACTATAAAATCAAATAATCAATCGGATATGTCATTTCCTGGAATGGGTAAGATTTCACAAGTGTATGTAAAAAAAGGCGATACAGTTACGCGTGGTCAAACTCTTGCATACCTAGACACGTCGTCACTATCTCAAACTATTGAAGCATATAAAAGTGCAAAAGATATTTTAGAGAGACAACGTGAACTGTTTATTTACCAAAAAGCTCAAAATGTTGATGCCCTTAAAGGTGAAACACCTTATCAAAATAAATTGCGCCAATTAAATGAGCAAGTTGCTCAAGCAAACGCAACATATAATGCTCAACAAGCTTTACTTGGTAACTCATCTTTGTACGCGCCATTTGATGGAACTATTGTCGACGTATTAAAAGACCCTGGCGAAACTGCAGGAGCTGGTGAAACAATTGTTAAGTTAGCCGATCTTAATGATGTCATGTTTGAAATTCAAGTTGGTCAGGAAGACTATGGCTTGCTTAAAGAAGGTCAAGACGTTGATGTTAAGCTGGATTCTTTTGTTGGATTTTCTTTTAAAGGAAAAGTTAACACCTTACCTTTATACGCAGATTCAACCACTGATAACTTTGTAGTTAAAATCAACGTTACACCAGATTCTGCACATTCTATTAAGCTTGGTATGACCGGTGATGCTTACATAATTTTGCAAACAACTCAAACGGAAGTTAGTGCTCTTACGGCCGATGAAATATTCTTTGATATTGATCAAAAACCATACGTTTGGGTCGTAAGAAATAAAAAATTGTACAAACAATATATTGAAACCGGTTTAGAAGGCGATGTTTATACCGAAGTTAAGACTCCAATCAGCGAGCAAATTGTTGTGCCACAAAAAGACGCAAAAATCGATGATGGTTATAACGCGCAAATACTAAACTAGGATTAGGTTAAATCAAATGTCAGCAATAATTCAAGCAACAGAAGTATACAAAATATATGATTTAGGCGAAGAAAGAATAGAAGCCTTAAAAGGTGTGTCTGTTTTGATTAATCAGGGAGAGTTTGTGGCGATTGTAGGAAAGTCGGGATCAGGTAAATCCACATTGATGCATATTTTAGGTTTACTAGACACGCCAAGCTCCGGAGAAGTAATTATTAACGGAACAAACACAAAAGGACTTAAGGAAAAGCAATTAGCAAAAGTTAGAAACAACGAAATCGGTTTTGTTTTTCAATCATTTAATCTTTTACAGCGTACCAGTGTGTTGGACAACGTAATGCTCCCACTAAAATACAGCAATGTTCCAGCGTCAAAATGGATGGACAAAACTATGGAAATGATTAAGTTGGTAGGTTTGGAAAATCGTATTCACAATAAATCAAATGAACTTTCTGGTGGACAAAAACAACGCGTGGCAATTGCACGTGCGCTTGTTAATGATCCGGCACTAATAATGGCAGACGAACCTACTGGAAATTTGGATTCGAAAACAGGCGACGAAATAGTTAAAAAGTTTTTGGATTTAAACGCCCAGGGTAAAACTATTATTCTTGTTACTCACGATGAAGACTTAGCTAAAATCGCGCAACGCCGAATAGTTATGCACGATGGTTGTGTAGTTGAAAATTAAGTAGCCTTATTAACTTATATGCACCTACTTGAAACTCTAAAAACAGCAATTAATGCATTACTTTTAAATAAAGCACGTTCATTTTTAACAATGCTCGGCGTTATTATTGGTGTGTTTTCTGTTGTTACGTTGGTTTCAGTAGTTCAAGGTTTTCAAAATTACATCACCGATCAATTTAGCGCATTAGGTTCCAATACAGTAATTGTAGGTCCCGGTGGAATTACAACCGGCGATCCTTCCAAAGCTTATTCGAGTAATAAACTTGAAAACAAACATTACGACCTGCTTAAGTTAAACTCCAGCGATAAAGTTTTAGCAATCGCACCATCAATACGTTTATCCAAAGATGCTACATATAAAACAAAAACTTATCTATCTACAATTTTTGGAACTACGCAGTCTGTAGTTGATATAGGGGCATTAAATGTAGATAAAGGTAGATTTTATACAGATGCTGAAGATACTGCTAAAGCGCGTGTTGTCGTACTTGGATCTGAAGTAGTTAAGCAACTTTTTGGTACACGAAGTCCGATTGGCGAAAGAATTAAAGTAGAAAAAGAAACGTTTCAAGTCATTGGTACTGTTGCGTCTAAGGGAAGCAGTTTTGACGATCGTATTTACATGCCGATTAAAACCACAGAAAATGCCTTTAACCTTACAAATATAAGTAGCATCGTTTTAAAAACAAAAAATGCCGGAGATGTTGATACAGTTATTAAAGAAACTGAACTTATTTTAATGAAAGATTTAAAAAAAGATGACTTTACCGTGTTTTCTTCCAAAGATATTTTAACTTCTATCAATAATATCTTGAGCATGGTTTCGGTTGGTTTGGGAGCTATTGCCGGAATCTCGTTGTTGGTAGGAGGCATAGGTATTATGAATATCATGCTTGTTTCCGTAACCGAACGTACGCGGGAAATTGGTTTAAGAAAGGCACTTGGAGCAACGTCTGGAAATATTGGTTTACAGTTTGTTATTGAGTCAGTTTTGTTAAGCGTTTTAGGCGGCCTGGTTGGTTTAGGATTAGGTTGGTTAGCCACCTTTGCAGTCCAGTCGTTTGTCCGGGCGGAAGTGCCGTGGTGGGCTATTGTATTGGCCTTGGGGTTCTCGTTAACCGTTGGTGTGGTGTTCGGAACTTATCCTGCCGTTAACGCTAGTAAAAAAGATCCAATAGAAGCTTTAAGATTTGAGTAGTTTAAGAGTGTAATGTTGTTCGTCTATCAAGTCAGTGTTTTCTATATTTCCGGTAATGTCTTTGTCACCAATAAATAGTTTCCATGCGTAACCTTGTGGGGCAGTTTTTCCATTTACTAAGTCTATAACTGTACCCGAGGTATAAGATATTTTCTCGAACATAAAACCATTTTTATCATGTAGCTGTAACAATAAATCGTTTACTGTATTGATAGTTTCCATGCGTACGCGGTATGTAACTACAGATTTACCGTCTTCTACGTCAAGATACGCTACCGCGGGGTGCGCTTCTTCTTGGGTTTGTTTGGACTTGGTACCTACTGTTAGGTTTCCCTCTTTAAGTACGGAATTTATATAAAGTCCGCCTAAAACCAACGTTAAAACGTAGATAATTGGCAAAATCTTTTTGAACTTTTCCATGGCATTATTTTAGCATGTATGTAGCTAGCGTGTTAGTTTGACGTGTATAATGGTGACGTTAGTTAGTATGTAATTTAAATTATGCGCCTGTGGCCTAACGGATAAGGCACTTGTCTTCGGAACAAGTCATTGGGGGTTCGATTCCCTCCAGGCGCACCAGACAGGTAGATATCACCGAAGGTGGTAGCTAGCTGTCTTCGCCAGGGGATGAGAAAGCCGCAAGGAGCGAAGGCGACTGAGGCGGGGTCGACGGACGAGCTAGCAAGCGAGAACCGGTGACCGATTCCCTCCAGGCGCACCAGATAAACTTTTTGTAACCCAAGTAGTATAATCTCGTAAAATCTTATAAATATAAGGAGGAGTAAATGGCTAAAAAAGCAACACGAAAGCTTTTATTTGTGTTTTCGCTTAATCGCATGCTCTCAAATGAAGAGCTCAAGGCTTTTGCGCTTGTTGTGGAAAGAGGTGCAATCTTTCAACACGCCGGCGCAAGAACGATTTCGTTTTATGCTAAAAGCATCGAGACGGCAGAAAATTGGTTCTTGGCTAACGGCTTAACGGCAAATATGGTTTCCAGAAACGGGGTTCGTTATGAATGAAGACGAAGTAGTCATTGAGGCTGGAGGAAAACTTCCTACGCTTATGTCTGCTGTATTCGCTGCTGCGCTCAACGTTATACGCGCATCACAAATTCGGATACCGGTACAATGATTGTCGAAACCAAAGAACCGGCAAAAGCAATCGCCTGGCTCAAGGAACATGGCTTTCCAAACGCAAAAGTTATTGCAGGTTAAAGGAGCGCAAGATGTACCAAATACTTGTAGGACAACGCGTTAATCCTATGCTCATGGAACAGATGGCTTGTTCCATTTGTGCCGCGGTTATCGTTAGGGATCAAAATGAGGGAATCATTGGTGTAACGCAGGCCAACAAAATTCAACAGGCTCTTAGTTGGCTCGCAGAACATGGTTTTAAACCTGAATGTCAGTTTGAGGGCGTAACCATAAAACCCGGCAAAGTTACACTCGACGCCACGGCCCAGCGAAGATTGTTCAGTGCGCTTGGATACGACCCGGACACATTCGATCGTAACAATCCCGACAGCGTTAAGCAATTAGCTGACGTTGCCAACACAGCCTTGTTTTCAGGTAAAGATGCCCAGGGAAACGAGTTACAAAAGTGGTACCTGGATTTCTTGGCTAACATCACCAATAAAGCCTAAATATGTTTTAAATGGGAGATGTGAAAACTAGAACCTAAAAAATTCTATCCCGCACAAATAACTATGTGCCTGCGTTTTCACCTTTTTACTTTTTTCTATTCTTTGCAAACAATTGACCACAAGCTGCGTCAATTTCTTCACCAAAACTTTGTCGTAGTGTATAAGCTATTCCGCGATGCATTAAAACGGTACTAAAACGTTCAACTGCTGTTTCATCGGGTTTTTTCATTCCTTTAACAACATCACTTTCATGGAATTTAATTAAGTTAATATGATAAAGATAAGACTTAGGACCTTGTTTTTTAATTAGAGCTGCCAGTGCTTTAGCATGTTCAGGTGAATCGTTAACGCCTTTGATTAATAAGTAAGCAATGAAAACTTTTCGATTTGTTTGTTCAATATAATCTTTTAATTCAATAAAAACTGCTTCGGCAGGGTAAACTTTGGCAACTGGCATTAATTCCATTCTTTGTTCGTGAAAAGCCGAATGTAATGAGTAGGCTAAGTTTATTTGTGGAAATTCCTTTGCGAGTCTTTGAATACCGGGAATAAGTCCGACTGTAGAAACACTAATTTTTCTTTGACCTAATCCAAAATAATCTGGATCTGTAAGCATGGCTAGTGCGTCAAACAATTGTGGGTTAGCAAAAGGTTCACCCATACCCATAAATACGATCGTATCTATTTTTTCACCTTTTTGAATGAAGTAGAGAAGTTGGTCGCAAATTTCGTCGGGACTCAAGTTCTTTCTAAAACCCAAGGTTCCTGTAGCACAAAATTTACATCCTAATGCGCAACCAGCTTGTGAAGAAACACATAATGAGGTGTGATCTTTATATTTGATTTTTACGGCCTCAATTTTGCTTCCGTCGATAGTTTCAAATAGTACTTTTTCGGTAAATTCGTCGGTAGTGATGGCGATCGGTTTTAGTGTTAGTATATCTCCAAGCTCGTTTTTAAAATCTTCGCGTAGTTCCTTTGAAAGAGTTGTTATTTCGTCGTAGGTTTTAACGTGTTTTTTGTAAATAGCTTCGAACACCTGTTTAAGGCGGTATTCCGGCTGATTGTAGCGATTAAGTATCTCTTCGATCTTAGCTTCGCGGGTTTTTGGTTGTAAAAAGTTGATCTGGTTTGCCATTGGACGCCATTTTACTTCATTTTACGCAATTTTGGTATTATAATGTTTCGATTGGGGACGTAGCTCAGTGGTAGAGCAATCGGCTCTTAACCGATTTGTCGAGGGTCCGAATCCCTCCGTCCTCACCATGAAAATAAAGCTCCCGTATTTGCATATAACTTTTAGCAAAATACGAGAGCTCTAAACTTAAAAAACTTCAAACCACGACCCCAAACTTTACGGCACTAGCAACTTTTTTTACACGTTCCTTTTCTCCAGCTTCTAACTCGACTAACCGTGACACATTTTCTGCCCAGGTCGTATTAGAAACAGAAGCCGCCTTTGTTGGTGCCTCCAAAAAATCCTGAATGTCCGCATCAGTGGCTCTGCGGATCATTCCATTACCTTTGAAAAGTCCGTAGCCAGGTGCAACATCCCACCTATTAATGAATCTCGTGCACTCATGATCCTTTATTAGCGCAATCGTTATTATTGTGCCTTTTGATTTTTCATTTAAATCTTCGTATGGTGCAAAAAATAACGTTGCCGTATGTTTTAGGTTTCGGTTTAATATGAAACCGGGGATTTTAACATACAAAAACCCCTTTCTGACCTTTCCTAGCATTGCATATCTCCTTAATTGTATATTGTTGCTGGTTATTTAATTTCCGCCGATCATACATTTTATAGAATGGCACCAGTCATTAGTGACTTCCTGGAGTTTCAGATTTTTACTGCCACAAAATAAGCAGGCAAGTACCTGAGATTTTTTCCAAATTCTCTGTGATTTCAATTTTTGCTCATACGATATCTGCCCGCAGTCCTTACACTTATATTCTTTTCCACCTAAAGTTGCCATCTTAACTCCTCCACTTTCATTTTTAATTGGGTTGAACTATTGGAGCGATTTTAAACCAACTACAGCTATAGGTCAAATATCGCAGAATTGCTACAAACCCACCCGTTTATTTTTACTAATTTCTTGTGCTAAAATAGTTACTTATGAATACGAAACATGCAGTATTTCTTACCGTAATAGTTTTACTCATAAGCGGAATCTTAATTTACAATGCGAGCACTACTCCAAAAGAAACCAATTCAGTGGAGCAAACTAGCGCATCTCAAGATAATTTACTTAATTTAACTTCTCAAGGAGATCAAAAAATGCCAACACCAACAGATATTCAGCCAACTTCTAGTCCAGATTCCAGTTCTACCTCAGGCCCAAGTACCGCTCAAGTTATACCATTTAATCCAATGGGAAAAACTATGCCACCACTCACAATAGATAAGACAAAAACTTACTCTGCAGTTTTGCATACAACCGCAGGTGATATAACAATTCAATTTAATGCCAGTAAAACTCCATATACTGTAAATAATTTTATAGCTTTAGCTAATGTTAAATTCTACGACAACACAATATTTCACAGAGTTATCTCAGGATTTATGATCCAAGGCGGTGACCCAACAGGTACCGGTTCAGGTGGTCCAGGTTATAGATTTGACGATGAAGTTATTGATGGAGAATACACCAGAGGTACAGTTGCTATGGCAAATGCAGGAGCAAATACCAACGGAAGTCAGTTTTTCATCATGCATAAAGATGCAGCTCTTCCCAAAAACTACGTTATTTTTGGAAAAGTAACAAAAGGTATGGATGCCGTTGATAAAATCGCTACAGCAGAAGTTACATATCAACCTCAAGGTGAAAAATCCAAACCCGTGAGTCCTGTAAAGATTACAACTGTCGACATAAAAGTTGTAGACTAAACTTGTGGATTTAAGATTTAAAAACTATATTTTTGATTTTGACGGCACTATTGCTAATACGTTGTATACGTCGTTGGCAGTTGCGAAAGATATTAATTCTCGCTACAAAATTATAAAAGGTGATTTACCAAGTATCGAGGAAATAAGAAATTTAAGTTCGCGTGATCTTTACGCGCAATTACACCTTTCAAAAATTCAACTATTCTATTTTACGTTTTTGTTCTTAAACGGTTTAAGCAAAGAAATTCCAAATTCAGAAGCTGTTTTTGATATGAAAGAAACTTTAGAATACCTAAAAAGCGCTGAATGTGTTATTGGAATAGTTACATCCAGTCGAAAAAAGCCTGTGAAAAAGTTTTTGGAAAAGAATAATATGCCAATCTTTGACTTTGTAGACAGCTCAATTCATGTTTTTGGTAAAGACAAAGTACTGAGGCGTGTTCTCAAAAAATATAATCTAAACCCATTGGAAACTGTATATATTGGTGATGAAACTCGCGACATTGATGCCGCAAGAAAAGCCGGAATTCACGCTTGTTCGGTAACTTGGGGACTAAATAGTGAGCAAGTATTAAAGCAATCTAATCCCGATTTTATAATCAGTAAACCTAACGAACTTCTTATGTTATGATGTACGAAAATCTATCAAAGGAGAGTTTATGTCGACTAAATTGCCACAATGTGATCAAGCTGCTGCAAGTAAAACCATAGGCGTTCGTCAGAAATTGGTTTACAGAAATTCAAAGATAGAACATTCGGCAGTAATCAGAAGTGGAAATACTCGAGGTAAAAAAACGGGGAGACGATGACATTATTTTGGTAAGGGCTGATCTTAAGATTTTTTTATGGTCAGCCTAAGTTTTTAGCCAGCGTTGCGACCTTGTCCGCGCACTGGCACTCGAATACTCGCGCCAGAGTGGTGAAATGGCAGACACGCAGTCTTCAGAAGGCTGTATCCGCAAGGATATGTGGGTTCAAGTCCCACCTCTGGCACCAAACTAAAGTTAAACTTAGGCTCGTCATTTAGCCTAATTTTGTATATAATCGCTAGTGTTCGTGGGCGAGTGGCGGAATGGCATACGCGTAACGTTGAGGTCGTTATGGGGTAAAACCCGTGCAGGTTCAAGTCCTGTCTCGCCCACCATAGTTTTAACAATGACAAACCAACATTTCTTCACTTAAACAAAGTAGGAGTGACTCTTTTCTGATAAGATACAACTATGAATGAAATCCAAAAATCTGAATCCCTAAAATTAGCCGAGGTATATCTAGGTAAAGAGGTTGAACTTACAATAGACCGCCAATTGGGTTCATTACATCCAAAGCATGGGTTCAAATATGAAGCAAATTATGGATATATAAAGGACGTTAAAGCACCTGATGGGGAAGATTTGGACGCATATTTCCTAGGTATTAATGAACCCGTAGAAACGGCCAAAGGAAAAGTTATAGCTATAGTGCATAGACTTAAAGATGATGACGACAAACTGGTAGTTGTCCCAGAAAACATTGAGCTTACAGACGCTGAAATAGAAAAAGCAACTCATTTCCAAGAACAATGGTTTGAGCATCAGATTATAAGATGAAGTACTACCCGAAATTCTCATTAGATCGTTAATAGGCCATCAAATTAATTATGGACCAGCGAAACTGCAACGCGTACTATTTAGTCATGCAAAATACATTAAATGAATTCCAAAAAAAAGCTTACGATTTAACTACGCAAAATTATTCTAAAGAAGACCTTCAAGGTAAAACTCTTGAATTAGTTAAATCTAGAATTGTAGATAGTAAAGGCTATCTTCACACGTTATTGGAAAGATTAGAAATAAAAATTACTAAACTTAAGGAAACTCAGAATCCCTCAGTTCCTGAAATAGGTGAAGTAATCTTCTTGGCAGAATTTTTGAACAGGGAGATTGATGGTGTGTATGATTCATTCGATCACGATAACGAAATGACCGTTTTAGCTCGCAACTATATGCATGAGGATCCTGAATTTAGAAAAGAATGGTTGGCGCTTAAAAAAGACAGAGACGATACATACTCCATGTTGTTTGATTACTTAAAAACTCAAGATAAGAGTGTACTTTCTTCTAAGTTAAGGGAATATTCGGATTTTTTGTTGCGTTACACTGAATAAGGCAACTAAGCTTATACGAAACCTTTAACCTAATTTATCGCTTTTTAATATCCAATAACCCATAGATTTGGTACAATAGCTACTTGCTATGAACGAAGATAACGTAATAATCAGATTTAATCAGGTTTCCTTCGGATATTCCGAAACAAAGCTTCTTTTAGACGAGGCTAGTTTAACTGTACGTAAAAACTCGATTGTAACCATTATTGGGCAGAATGGTGCAGGAAAAAGCACAATTTTTAAGTTGTTATTAGGCAAACTTAAACCTACAAGTGGCAAAATAAGCATTTCTGACTCGGCTACAGTAGGAATTGCTGAACAAATGATCCCTGAGGAAAGACTTGACCTCAGCGTTGTAGATTTTTTTAAAACAGCAGTTACCGACATACAAGCTGGAATTGAAGGCGAAATTGTTAAGGTATTAAACGCAGTAAATTTTAACGCGCCAATGGACAAAAAGGTGCGACACTTTTCTGGCGGCGAAAAAGCTCGACTTTTGCTTGCGTACGCTATTTTTTCAAAACCCGACATTTTGCTACTAGATGAACCTACAAACAACTTGGATAAAGACGGTATTGAGCACATCACAAACTTTTTAATGAACTATCAAAAAACTTGTATTGTTATTTCGCACGACGCGGACTTTTTAAACAGTTTTACTGAGGGTGTTTTAAATCTTGATAGTCATACCAAAAAGGTTGAACAATTTGACGGTAACTATTTTGACGTTTTGGAAGAAATTGCCGCAAAGCTAGAAAGGGACCAATTTTTAAACTCACGTCTTGAGCGAAGTATTAAAGAACGATTTGAAAAAGTTAACAGGCTTGGTGGAAAAAGTATTGCCATGAGTCACCTTGCTCGAAGAATTAGAGAAGACATTGCCGAAGACCGTGAAGAACTAGTGGTTATGCGCCAAGAAGATAAGACTATTCCTGATTTTACAATTCCATCTCAGGAATTTGTAGGATACGTTATAAAAATCAAACGCCCAATCGAACGTGAACTTATTAAGGGTGAACGACTTTTAATAAAAGGCCCAAACGGAATTGGAAAAAGCACCTTGTTAAAAGCGATGCTAACCGGAGATGCTGCAGATATCAATCCAAAAATAAGAGTAGGGTATTACAGTCAGGATTTTTCAGAGTTAGATTTTGATCAAACCTGCTATGATTCGTTGTATTCTGTAGCCCAAGAAAAAATAGGTCAGAAAATTTACGCCACGGCTGCAGCTTTTTTATTAAACGGCGCAATGTTAAATAACAAAATTGGTACATTATCCGAAGGTCAAAAAGGATTACTTTGTTACGCGCGATTTGTTTTGCAACAACCAGGGTTATTGATTTTAGATGAGCCAACTAACCATATTAACTTTAGACATATCCCTGTTATTGCTAAAACCATAAACAACTTTGCAGGTCCTGTGATTTTAGTAAGTCACTTAGGCGAATTTGTTGATTCTATTAAGAAGATTAGTGAGCTTGAGCTAAAGCGATAAATCTTCATTTACACATACGCACATATTAACTATCATTTACTTAATGCTTAAATATCTGAGAGCTTCATTGGCATTAGTTTTTATCATGGCTTTGTTTTCTTTTCCCGCTGTCAAAGCAGCACAAGGTACTTTTAATATTTCACAAGAAACCGACGGCAAATGGACAGATATTTATAAGGAGCCTTTTACAATCACGTATCAAACAAAAACCTTTGTTGTAACACCAAAAAACGGACAAGTTAAAATTCAAATTGTCCAAGAGAACACAACTTACGCTGATATAGATTTAATAAAATTGGATGCTTGCGGTAAAACAATCACACCTGAGTATGCAAAATATGTACAATCAGGCGAAAGCGTTTTAGCCGATATCAGTGCCGATGACCAAAACGTTATTATTAATCATGATATGCCGGTGGAACTACTTTGGAATATCCCGAGTGTTTGTAAAGGTAAATCAGTTTTAACACTAAAGGCAAACCAATATGAATCGTATGAAATAAATGCGTTTAGATTTCCTGATTGGGGAACACCTTATCAATCGTACACATTTAAAAATAACGGATCGCTAAATGTTGATGGACTACTTACGGAGGTTGACGGAAAAGTTGATGCCGACTATTCACCAATGTTTTATTCAACCACAGGGCATCCATCGGCTAAAACTTATATTTACATGAAAGACGATTCTGATTATGTTTACATGGCCTTTGATATTACAGGTGATAATACAAACGAATACGGTTCTGACTGGCTAAAAGTTATTGCACAAAACCCGGCTACAGCAGAATTACAAAAAGAATATAGAATTGATGACTACACTGATACGTATGGAAAATGCGCCTTTGGAATTACTAGTAAAGTTAGCTATAAACACCAAACCTGCGAGGTAAAAATTCCAAAAGCTGAATTAAAAGGCAATCAACTTGATTTTGTAGCAAGATATTATGGAACAAATTCCGGTCAACCATACATAGATGTTAGTAATGTTCACAATTCAGATCTTTCACAAGAAACACACCCCACTATTGTTGGAACAATTAGCGGATATAACAATGCAGGTAACGTAACCTCTGTAAAATATTCTGTTTATAACTTGGATACAAGTTCTTATTACGTTTTACCAAATATGGGTTCATGTACTTTTGAAGGGTCTGATCCTTATACATTTTCTTGTCATGTAGTCGAAACATTTATAAACGGCGTTAACTATAGAGTTCAAGTCGATGTTTTAACAGATCAAGATGTTTCAGCGGGAAATACTGTGAATGTAACAACTTACCCTTATACCTACAACGTGGTTCATTCATTTGCTACTGATGAGTCTCAGTATGGCTTTAATCCTACAAGTACCCTTACTGAATCAGGTGGAATTTTATATGGTTTTTCAGAATATGGCGGCACTAATTATGTGGGAGCAATATTTTCATTTGATCCTTCAAATAATCATGTAAGCGCGATTCACAGTATGATAGATGCTAGTGAAGGTGATATGCCACAAGGAAATCCACTAATTTACAATGGGAAAATATATGGTGTAAATAACATGGATGGCGTGAATCCTTATGGTACGATTTTTTCTGTTGATATTGACGGAAATAACTTTGCAGTTCTGCATTCATTTAGTGCGTTTGTCGGAGATGGCGCACAACCTTTTGGTAGCATAATTTTTTATAGCAATAAATTATATGGAACTACTTATTCTGGCGGTGCTAACGATGTTGGTACATTGTATCGTTTTGATCCCAATGGATTGAACTTTGAGGTAGTTTATTCATTTGCAAATAATAATGCTGCAGATGGATATAACCCGGTTGGTGGTTTGGTTGAGTATCAAGGAAAATTATTTGGGGTTGCGGCAAGAGGCGGAGAATTAGGCTTAGGTGTAGTATATTCTATAAATCCTGATGGAACTGATTTTGAAATAGTGCACGATTTTAATAACATTAGTTATGGTACCGGTCCCCAAGCTGCTTTAGCAATTGTAGGTAATACTCTTTATGGCACTACTTCTAACGATGGTGCGTTAGCCGGAGGTTCGCTATATTCTGTAGATACTGATGGAAATAACTTTAAGGATTTGCATGATTTTTCATCTGATCTTAATAATGGAAATACTCCTTGGTTTGGACCACTCTATATTGAGGGCGATACAATATATGGGACTACGGTATTTGGAGGTAGTAGTTCTGCTGGAGTAATCTATTCGATCAAAACTGATGGAACAAACTTTAAACTATTACATGATTTTGTGCGTAGTACTGTGGAAGGCGCTTTTCCTTACGGATCTGTAAAATTTTATAACAACAAATTATATGGTATGACCAGTCAAGGAGGCGAAACTAACCGCGGAATCATTTATACAATTGAAATAGCTCCAGATGATTCAAACATTCAGTCTCAAAATTCAATAACATTTAAGAAAGATACTAGATGTTTATGGAAAAAACCTGAAGCAACCACATGGATATCTGCTACATCGGCTACTAATAACGGGATACAAGGAATGAATTTAACTTGGGTTCAATTTGGTGCAGATAAAATGGATATAAAAATAGACGACGGCACAGGAAACTATCCATGGAAAATTTCAGACACAGCTAATGACGGCCATATTTTTTTGCCAAATGTACAAAGCTGGCAGAAAATTATGATAAAACCAATCAATCATTGTAAGTCAGGTGACTATGGCAATCCATTTTCTTTGGATTTATATCCTAACGGCTGGTATAACTTAGATCTTTCCAACTAAATCCACACCTGGCTTTAGTGTAGCTTTACCAGGTTTCCATGAAGCAGGACAAACTTCACCATGATTTTCTCTAACATAAATTGCTGCTTGTAATTTTCGTAATATTTCTTCGGTGCTTCTGCCAATATCGTTACTGTGAATATCACTTGAAATTAATTTTCCGTCCGGATCAATTATAAATGTTCCGCGTAAAGATAAACCTTCTTCCTCGATATAGGTACCAAACATTTTGCAAAGTTCTCCGGTTTTATCTGCTGCCATTGGATAGGAAATTGTTGCTATAACCTTAGATGAATCATGCCAGGCTTTATGACTATAAACAGTGTCGGTGGAAACGCTAATTATTTCAGCATTTAAGTTTTTAAACTGTTCGTAAAAGGAAGCCGCTTCACTGAGTTCAGTAGGGCATACAAATGTAAAATCAGCGGGATAAAAAAGAAGAACTAACCATTTTCCTATGTAGTCTGTGAACTTAACTTTAGAGAATTTGTCCTCGAAATAAATCTCAAAATTTGCGTTTGCTATTTGTTTTCCTATTTGGTTTGTCATAATTGAATTATAGCATCATCTATCATGTTGACTTCTCAGCAAAACTTTATCATTATTATGCTATGAAGATTAAAGTTGCTGCCGTTTTAAGCATAGCTCTAATTTCAGTTTTCACGCTTAGCCCTTTAGCCTATGCTGCCGATGAGACCACAGTAGAACACCAAATACCTCAATCATTTATTACCGGGGGAACAGCACAAAATTTTCATGAAGACGATGAATTTTTTGAATACACACTTCCGTTTCCATTTACCTTTTATGGCAAAACTTACAATAAGATATGGGTAACATCAAACTCATCCGTTGCCTTTAGCGATCAACCTGATGAAGGATATGACGATAATATGGATAACTATGAGATGGATATAACGGATAATACAGATGGAATTAAAAGAATCTTAGTTAACGACGCTGACATGGATACATATAATGGTGATTTCCCAAATGATGACATTTATATTGATTCAAATTCTTCTAGATTTGTTGTACGTTGGGAAAATACTTTTTTAGGTAGTTCTATACGCGTAAACTCAGAATTAGTTTTATATCCAAATGGAAATTTTCAACTAAACTACGGCGATAACCCCGATCAATTTTCTCAACCAGTAACTGTAGGCATAACTGATGGCACGGGTAACTACACCGCATCAATTTTAAATGGCTTAAATAATTCAGAAGGAGAATTCAACAATCCACAAAGCTTATATTGGGGAGAAGTGACCGAATCACGTGCAAGTGCAAACGTTAAAACCTTTAAAAAAGATACACGTTGCCTTTGGAAAAAGCCATATTCGCCAACATGGATTAAACTTCAATCCTCACAAAAAGAAGGAAAAGCGGGAATGCTCCTTACATGGACACAGTATGGCGCTGATAAGGTTAATATAAAAATAGACGACGGAACAGGAAACTTTCCATGGCAGATATCCAATGTTAGTAATGATGGAAGCGAATTTCTACAAGGCGTGCAAAGTTGGCAAAAAATAAAGCTTCAACCTATTAACCATTGTAAAACAGGAGAATACGGAGAGGCTGTTTCAAACTCGTTGTTTCCAGACGGTTGGTACAACATTAAGTAACTCTTTACATCTTGTGCTAGAATACACCCAATGATTGAGCCTTATCATCATACTTCTAAGCCTTTTGTTAATCGTTTACATCCCGACTACGAGAGTTTTGAGGATTTCCTAGACAAATACGAACTAGAAATAGATAGAATTAAAACCGAGCTTGGTACTGTAAAAGATGCATTAGTAGGCTTAGAAATCCCTGAAGGATTAAAAAAGTTTTCACACGATTTAATCGCATACCTGGAAAAATCTCTTAATACAAAGATAATATTATCCGGTGACACTTGCTTTGGTGCTTGCGACATTAAGTACTATCAATTCGAGACATTAGGCATTAATAAAATAATTCACTTTGGAAACGTTGCTATTAGTAATAGAATTCTCCCAAAGAAATTTAAAGTTGTTTATGTACCTTTATACATGAAAATCGGTATCGACGATCAAATTACAAAAGCTGTGGCTTACTTAAGTAAAAATAAAATTGAAAACATTGGATTAATAAGCTCAGTTCAATATATTAAAAATGTTCCAATAGCTAAAAAAGCTTTAACCGCAGCAGGTATAAATGTTTTCGTTGGTAAAGGTACTGATCGCGTTGGATTTGCAGGTCAAGTTTTAGGATGTAATCCATCTTCGGCCACAAAAGTTATGGACAAAGTAGACGTGTTTGTAATGTTTGAAGGCGGAGGTTTTCACGCTTTACCTGTGTCTTTAGCTACCCATAAAGATGTTATATGCTTTGATCCGGTGTCAGGAGATACGAATATTTATGAGTATAAAAAACTTCTGAAGCTACACAGAACAAAACTAACAGCGCTCAAACAGCAGCTTAAAAAAGCTAAAAAGGTTGGTTTTATAATCAGCAATAAGTTTGGGCAATCTCGCATGGAATCATTATTAAAGCTTCAAAAAGAATATGAAAAAGGCGGATACATAACAGATATAGTGCTGGTAGATTTCTTTAACTCTGATTCGATTAATAGCACAGATTTTGATATTTTAGTTTCAACACTTTGTCCACGAGTTGCCCTAGATGAACGTGAAAAATATTTAATTCCTATTTTAAGCACAACTGAGGCCATAGCGTTTATTAGGGATCCTAAAAACTTGGATAAATCTCTGGTCTTTGATCAAATTAACTAGAAATTAAACATGAATAAACCTCTTAAAGGTTCTTATACACCGACGATTTTAGATAATCGTGTACCTTACGCTTTTCGATACTATCACCAATATATTAGGGATTGGTTAGACTATTCCGGAAAAATTCAAAAACAACTTGGGTTTTACATGCATCTTGGTGGAGGTGACGTAGATCGCGATGAGTTTCCAATTCCCACATGTTTAACAGAAGTTTTAAGTGAATCAGTTAAAAAATCTTATTTCAGCTACACACACCAGCTAGGAAATCCTTTTGTTCGGGATGTTATAGCCAAATACGAAAACTATATTCAAGGTATCAATCGGTTTACCGAAAATAACGTGGCTATGGTGCTTAGTTCTACTGGTGGTTTTTCCATGTCGCTAAAAGTATTACTTCAGCATTATAAATACAAAGGCAACGCCATTTTGGTCCAACCAGCATACCCTGTATACGAAGGAGTACTTTGGAAGAAATTTAAAATCGTAAAGGTTTGTGGTAAAGAAGATCGAGGATTTTTGCCAACAATAGAAGACATTGAAAATAGTATTGATTCTGAAACTCGTTTTATTATTTTAACCAACCCAAGCTTTCCATTTGGAAAATTCTTTAGTGAAACCGAACTTGAAAGACTCGTTACACTTTCTAACGAAAAAAAGATTTACATAATTGTTGACGAAATATTTTACGACATGGGTTTTAAACCGGTACCAAATATTGGGTCTGTTAACCAAAACCAAGACTACATAATACGAGTTAAAGCATTTTCTAAGGATCGTGCAGCCCCTGGAATACGCATGGGATATGTTCTTGGCAGTGAAGCATTAATGAACGAACTAAACTTGATTGTAGACACATCATATACGTGTCCGCCCACAGTTTTTGATAATTTTATAGTTAAAGATATTTTGCTAAGAACATTAATGAAAGGCGGTTACGATATAGATGATTCTAGAAAAAAAGAAAACTCACGTGAATTTGAAATTATAGGCAACTATTCCAAGGAACTTCCTCAATACACTAGAGAAGTAAAAGAAACAATTTCAGAATATATTGATTATAGAGACTTAGTTTTAAGCGAACTTAAGGCCTCCCCATACATTAAAGCAATAGTACCTGATGCAGGAATAAACATGGGTTTAAAAATTGACCACACAGGTACTACATACGATTTTTTTAAGAAAATGTTTTTTAATACAGGCGTTGTTTTGGCACCAGGGGAAGCTTTTGATATGCCAAAAGATTGTGGCAATTGGTATAGGCTGACATTTACTAATAATAAAGAAAAAATGGTTGAAGCTTTACATCGGGTCATAAAGTTTGTGGCAGACGAAAACAAAAAAAGCAGATAAAGCCAAAAGCTATTACCTGCTAAACTAAAACTAACCTAACGGATCATGTAGCAAAGTTCTAAGATTTTCTCCTCCGCCTTTATAAGTGGTTTTTCCTTAAAGTTATTCTTTTTCGCGGCTTTTCTTGCTTTTTTAAACTCTGCTTCAATCAAAACCACAAGCTCTTTCCTTGTTGTCTTAATTTCTTTATGTGTTCTTGGTACTGGTCCGCGCTCATGCCGATCTTCTCCTGCTAAAATACGCATAACCAATGCATGACACATATAACGATTTTCTCTCAACCTTTTCTTAGAACTATCCTCCTTTAAACAATACTCATAATAATATCTAACGTGTCTGGTCAGATGGCACCAAAGACATTCAAGTTGACCTCGCGTAGGATCATCGTAATCATGATTTTTCGTGTGATCCATGTGACTTGCATCTAGATTCCAACCATCGGCACATTTTCTTCCGCATGTAAAACATTTTGCCAATGGCCCTCCAGACCTTTTCCAAATTGCATTTACGGAATCGTTTGAAAAAGACATGGTGCACTCTCCTTAGTGTGTAGTCTTTCATTGATATGTTTTCAAAGTATATACAGAGTATAACAAAAATGTGTATCATTAATTAAGTAAATATTTAAGGGGAAATACAATGAAAGTAAATGAAAGTAATTTTGATAGAGGAATACGTACCACAGCAGGAGTAACGAGTTTATTCTTAGCTGCGTTCTTCTTAACAGGCACAGTTCAGTTAGTAGCAGCTGTTCTTGGTACTATGTTACTAATAACTGGTGTAGTGGGATATTGTGGCGTGTATTCGTTGTTAGGCATTAGCACGTATAAAGCAAAAAAGAAAAAGAAATAAGTAATTTAGCTATTACTGTCCCTTTTTTTTCCGCAGGCTTTATATATAATTTAACAATGAAATTAAAAATATTCGCATTTAGCGTTGGTATTGTTTTTTTTACCTTGATTACTTCCCATGTTGTATATGCGCAAACGACTAAGCATGTACTTACTCCTCCGGCGGAAAATATTTCATCTTTTGATTCCCAAGTAAAAGTAAACTCAGATGGAACAATAGCAGTTACAGAAACAATTGATTACGATTTTGGTAATTTACAAAAACACGGTATCTACAGATATATTTCTTACGTAAAACAAAATAGTGACGGCAAAAAATACAAACTAACTATAGATGTTACTTCAATTACGGATTCCTATGGCCGTCCATATAAATACACAACAGAGCAAAGTGGGGGACAGATAACACTAAAAGTTGGTGATCCGAATGCAACTATTACCGGCTTACACACATACGTAATTAACTACACTGTTTCAGGAGCAATTACCTATTTCAGTGACCACGATGAACTTTATTGGAATACCACAGGAAATGGTTGGACAGTTCCAATTTTATATGCAACGTCAGAAGTAGTACTACCCAAATCAGTTTCTTCTCAAAATACAAATACAACCTGTTACACAGGAGTGGTCGGAAGTAAAGCCAAAGATTGCACCTCAAGCTATGCATTTGGAACATACGATTATTCCGCAACGGATCTTTCAGTTGGTGAGGGACTATCAACAGTAGCAGGATTTCCAAAAGGATTAGTCGCCGTTATAGAACCAGTTCCATCAAACGATCTCACTGGCGTCGCATTTACAATTGTACAAACTATTATATTTAGCATCGGATCAATCATCTGGTATTTACTTATTCCGGGATTTGTTCTGTTTCGCATAATCAGCGAAAAAATGAATATAAAGAAAAAGCAGAAAATAGTTGCTGCATGGTTTCAACCACCTAATGACGCCAAAGGTGTTCCTCTTAATCCTGCAGAAGTAGGGGCGCTGATAGACTCTACAATGGATAACAGAGATGTCGTGGCACTTATTATTTGGCTTGCTCAAAAGGGCTATTTGAAAATAACTCAAAAAGGAACCGACGATATTAGCCTTACAAAAATAAAAGATTTGGAAATTGGAGAAAGCATTGGTGATAAAGAAGTAAAACTTTTTGCAGGCATATTTGGCAGTGATACAGTTTCAATGAACAGTTTGAAAAAACCCACAGCTTTTTCGGACAGCATTGTTACGTATAAAAAAGAAGTTCTGAAGGATTTAAAAACACGCGGCTTCTATAAGGAAAATCCTTCAACAGTTGATACGTTCTTTACTACTTTAAGCGTATTATCCTTATACTTTGGTCTAAACATACCTTTAACAATATTGTCGATATTTTGGGGTCGTAAATCAGCTAGACGCACAGATTTAGGTATAGAAAAATATTCCGAAGCAGTATCTCTGAAAAACTTTTTAGCCTCTCAAACCGAGCAATTAGATTTTCAGGCTCAAAATCAAATGTTTTTTGAAAAGTTGCTACCTTACGCAACAGCCTTTGGATGCGAAAAGATCTGGGTGGGCAAATTTAAAGATATCTCCACATATAAAGCCGATTGGTATGACGGTGAGAATTTGTTATTGATTACAGCATTCACACACTCCATGGGAGACACTGTGCAAGCTGCTACAGCGACAAGATCAAGTTCCGGATTTGGCAGTGGTTTTAGTGGGGGTTTCTCAGGCGGCGGTGGTGGTGGCGGAGGCGGTGGAAGCTGGTAAAATAGCTATGTACGTACCTCTTAGGCTGGCTTCTGGACTTTTTGGGCTGGTATCAATATAATGTGTAAGCTTTTGTAGTTCGCGAGAGTTGCGACTTCGTCGCGCACTCGCACTCATTGCATTCGTGCGAGAGTAGTTCAGTGGTAGAACGTCTCCTTGCCAAGGAGAAGGTCGCGGGTTCGACTCCCGTCTCTCGCTCCATAAGGGAAGATAGCCAAGGTGGTCACGGCACCGGTCTGAAAAACCGGCTATGTGGGTCCGACTCCCACTCTTCCCACCATGTAATCCCTTACTTATAGGTGACTAAACTTTTCACGCTTGAATATTATTACTTAATAAATGGATTTAAATGCAAAAGATTTATTACTTGAATGACAAGCGCAAGCCCGCCACCAAAACATGCACCTACAACAAAACGCATCGAAGAATAATCGTTCTTATCCATAGATAAACAATACTCTTTTTCATTTAAGTCTCAATCTCTCTTATTCTTTTGAGCATTCTCTCTTTCTAGTAGAAGACGAACAACATAGTAGGGAAAAGCTAATACGAGAAAGGCAAAGAGGAATTCAAAAGGAAGACTTATTGCACTCAATATAAAATGCAGCATGTTTTTAGAATACTATCGTTTATAGTAATATAAAAGAAGTGCTATCTAAACTAAACAAAAAAATCCTACTCGAATTTGCGATAAACTTCATAACTCCACTGGGTGCAGCCTTACTTTTCAGATTCTCATACGCTCAAACCATACTAATAATTGCCGGTTCGTTTATTATCGATCTTGACCACGTTTTATATTATTTGGCTAAATACCATACTTATTCGGGAATGATAAAGTTTTTTAGGCATGAGTTTAGGCTTCATAGGCCACATTTATATATTTTTCATACTTTTCAGTTTTTAAGCATCGCCTTGATACTTTCTTATCTTACACATAACAGCATTTATTATTTGTTCCTGGGATTTTTGATTAATTTTGTAATAGATATATTCACGTATTTGAAGATATATAAATCGTATAAACCATGGCTACCATACTTCTTTGGTCGTACATCCAAAAGTCTTGAAGAGGCTATACTTTAACACAACGAAAAAGGCCGAGCTAAAAAGCCCGGCCTTTTTATCAGACGTCAAAGCGTAACGAGATTATCTTCTGAAGTTATTTCTTGGTCTATCTTCTTGAGGTCTAGCGACTGATACTGAGATCTTGCGTCCGTCAACATCCTTACCGTTCATTTCGTTAATAGCTGATTGAGCTGCTGCGTCATCTTCTAATTCGACGAAACCGAAACCTTTACTTCTTCCTGAAGCTCTATCCATTATAATAGTAGCTGAAGCGACTGTTCCATAGGCGGCGAAAGCGTCGGCTAAGGTAGAATCGGTCATAGAATAGGATAAGTTACCCACGTATAATTTGGTCATTTAATATCACCGCCCTTCGATTTTGTATAAAATACTTGCATACAACTAACTCTAAGGAGCGGGAAATACATAAGAGACAAACTCGTAATACTTCTAACGTCACTAGAGCAAAAACATTGTACCACATATATCCTATTTGTATACTATATGGTTATTTAGGGTGTTTTTAGGCCTGTTTAGACGCCAATTTGAAATAGCACTTCGGTGTTATCGCCTGGCAGTAGTTTTATGCGACGAACATCTCCGCAAACCACACATTTCTGTGACAAAATAGTTTCGCCATTTTTAATTTCAAAACTAATTGGTTTCATTAAACCTTTGCAATCGTTTAAACGATCGCCTGGATTTACATCAACGTGTTTGCTCCATAAACATTTAGGACAGTGATTTGTATAACCATTTCCCTCAACACTGTATCCGCAATTCTCACATACAAAATTTTCGATTGTTCTTTGAAATGTACTACTCATAATATTTAGAAATAAATTCTCCAACCTGCTTGGACACGTTTAAAAAGTTTTCATACGGAGCACTGGTGCTCATTAAACAAACTACAACTTGATCGTATTTGCCATATACTACACCACAATCGTGCCATGTTTCAGGCCAGCTTCCTATTTTGTGAGAAAACTTAAGGCCCGGTTTTAAGTAAGCACTTATACGATCCTCAAAAGATGTACCAATTAACGTGTCCTTTAAAAACACTTTGCTATCACTATTTAGATATTTTCCAAAGTAAAGTTGATCTACAACGTAACCTACTTCATAGGCCGTGGAAGTGTTGTATCTAAAATATGTGCTTGTTTTTGGATCAGGAACTAACGCACTAAATGTATCCTCGACGTAGTTAAAATCAAGCTGACGTAAAATCATGCTTTGAGCGGTATTATCTGAATTTTTTAGAAGCTCTGTTAAAACATCTTCGGTTCGCAGTTCGATACCATAATTATATGTGTTAATTTCACCTGTACCGGAAGAATAATCGTATGGTAGGTAAGTGATTTTTGTATCTTTAGTTAGTTTTCCTTTTTCTATTGCTTTTAATGCTGCAGCAGCTATGGGCAATTTATATAGAGATGCAGCATAAAACTCGCCTGATTCGTTATATTTAAAATCAATTTTTCGATTTTCGTCCTTAATATACAAACCGTAAACGCCACTTTCCTGCTTGATCTTAGTAGAAAGTACAGCAAAGTCATCCCGCATACCCTGAATCTTTTTGGCAGCTTCTATATCGGCAGCGGACATTTTATTTTCAACAATAAGAGGGGTATTTGGTATATCAGCAAGGCTATTTGGCAATTGTATTTTGGCTCGTTGGGAGAAAAAAACAAACGTCAAAATTCCTACCGCCAAAAAAGGAAGCGTTAATAGTAAAAAATCGTTATCTTTAGCACGTTGTTTTCTTCTTGCCACACTCTAATTTAAACAGAAAATGGTGCAAATTTAAATAATCTTGGTAAAATGTCTTTAGTATTGTGCAATTTGGGGAGTTAGCTCAGTTGGGTAGCATTCGTTTAAATTAAATCTGGGCGGTTAGCTCAGCTGGTTAGAGCATTCGGTTTACATCCGAAAGGTCGCAGGTTCGATCCCCGCACCGCCCACCAGATTTAATTGAGGCGATGGACTCACATCCGAAAGGTCATAGGTTCGACCCCTATTGGGCCCACCAAATTAATTTAAAGCTGTTTTCCAAAAAGTGAAAAATTCGTCACCGCAATTTGTGGCTACCTCAGCATAAATATGATTTGCCCCTGGAATCTCTTTATAATCGGTTGATACTTTTAGATCCGATAATAATCGATGATAATTGCGTACTGACTGTAATAGCCTGATATCGTTATCTCCTATAAATATCCTTAATCTGTTTTTATTTTGTAAAAATTTTTCTGCGTTTACTTCCGCTATATGCCAAGGGCCAACTTCTTCAAAATATTCTTGGCTATTTCCAAACGAAACGCCTACTTCCTCGGGTTCTTCAGTTAGATTTCGCAAGATACTTGGAGCAATTGCGGATACCACGCCGAATAAATCAGGATATTTAAATCCAAATCTCAACGCACCATACCCACCCATAGACATTCCCTCAATCCACCTGTTTTCTCTGTGGGTAATTGTTCTGTATGTACTATCAATATGTGGAATAAGATCTTTAATAATGACATCTTCAATAGGTTGCTTCCCATCTTTTGAGTTTAAATATCTGCCAATAGGTAAGGCTTGCACTGAAACAATAATTACTTCCGGTATTTTACCTTCGTTAATGGCACGGGAATAATTCTGAATCGCCCAAACACCTTCACGTGCTGTTCCATTGCCACCATGGAGCCAAAATAAAACAGGATATCTTCTGTTTACATCTTTCTCATAAGTTGGCGGAAAATATATTAGGTAACTACCTTCTGTATCTTTACCACGCGTATTAGTTGAATATGTATTATAACTGACACCTGTAGGTGTTTCTTGATTGGTATCTACCCACTCATTAAGTTTTTCTACCAACGTTTTAGACTGAGATTGTGTAGGATCTTGCATTTATAGATTTTAGCATATTGTTTAATTTGGCAACCTGTAAAATATATAAATGTTAAGATAAATGTATGCACATTATTAAACGTCTTAGTATAGTTTGTATGTTTATCGACACTTTATTTTTGGCATTCACTGGCATCATAAGATTTCCGGAATTCGCAAGATACTTTCTGTTTATATATAACTACCTTCCAGCATCAAAAATAGCTGTTATTCATGATTGGAGCGGAATAATTTTAGCCGCACTTATTCTTGTACACCTTATTTTAAAGAGAGAAGGTTTAGTTAAAGCGTTTATTGGAAACTATCAACTATCTAAAAATGCGATTTTTCGTGCATTTATAGTTATCTGTAGTATTTTTCTCTTGGGAAGTGCACTATTTTTACTTTCGAACTACCTAAGATCTAAACAGGTTATAAATCTTTCGGCAGTAGAAATTAATGATTATAACGGAGAGAAGTTGGGTTCCGTAAATGATTTTAGAGAAAATTCTATTAAAGGCGTGCAGTATATCAATAAAGAATCTTATAAACTGCAAGTAAGTGGCTTGGTAACATCGCCGACATCATATAGTTACAATGATATTGTCGGTTTACCCAATTACAAAAAAGTAGTAACTCTCAACTGTGTGGAAGGTTGGAGTGTTAAGGCCTTATGGCAAGGAGTATTGGTTAAAGACATTTTGAAAAACTCACAAATTGATCCCAAGGCTACAACTATTATATTTTATGCTGCCGACGGCTATTCAACTTCCTTTCCACTAGACTACGTTCTTCAAAATAATATTATGTTGGCATATATATTGAATGGTGTAGAACTGCCACCTGAAAGAGGTTTTCCCTTTCAATTAGTTGCCGAGCAGAAATGGGGTTATAAGTGGATAAAATGGATAACTAAAATCGAATTATCAAGTGATACTAATTACAAAGGTTTTTGGGAAAGCAAAGGCTACAATAATGACGGAAGCCTTAATGGATCTAAATTTTCGCAATAAGTAAATTCAGTGTGATGAAATAATTAAGCTGATGGAGTAACATTTAATCATATGATAACTTTTCTTAAACTATACGGCATCGCCTTACCAGTATTATTACTAATAGACTCTGTCTGGCTTATATTTGTTGCTCCTAAATTTTACAAAGCTCACATTGGGTTTTTAATGGCAGAACAACCAAACTTAATTGCAGCGCTAATTTTTTACTTAATATTTATTGTGGGACTTGTTCTATTGGTTATAGAGCCAAGCTTGCTTAAACATTCATTGATATCGGCAGTTTTAATGGGGGCACTATTTGGATTAGCAACTTACTCAACATACGATCTAACTAATTTAGCAACCGTTAAAAACTGGCCCTTAATAGTTACACTTGTGGATCTATTATGGGGCACATCGTTATCGGCTACAGTAACCTGTGTAACATACCTGATAGCTACTAAATTAGGTTTATAAAAAATGCCTGAATACACCCTTAAAATAAAACCGGGCAAAGAGCTAACGCAACCAGAACTCAAAATAATTAATGATGCGCGAGTAAAACACTTCAATTCAAAAAGTGTAATTAAACCATTACCGGAAAACGAAGATTGGGAAAAACTGTATTTTATGCTATAGGACTCTTCAAATAAATTTACGGCATTTGCCAGATTTCACAACGTAAAAATTGTTTTCGATAACAAAGAATTCGAAGTTTTAGGATTGGCAACTTTGATATCCTTTGTTCCAAAAATGGGTTATGGAGGGATTATTCTAAAAGAAATGGTTAAGTACGCAAAAGAACACGCTAAAACCGCCATAGGATTTTGCAATCCAAAATTAAGCGATTATTACAAGTCGCTGGGCGCAGACATACTTACAGATGGTGCTCAAAGATTTTATTCAATGGAAACTTACGGGAAACTAAAACAATTTATTTCTGGTAACGACGTATTATATGTTGAAGGCAGTGATGATTTAATGAAAGAAATAATTAGTAGGCCTGACTTGCCTGTGATTTGTGATAGGTATCATTGGTGAGCGCAAAGTTATTTACATATAGGCTAATACCCGTTAACATTTAAACATAATGACCAAAAAAACTAATGTAACTTTATATTCCTTTACCGTATTAATTATTTTAGCCGTAGTCGTATTTATAGCCGTAGGTTTTTACGGATTTACTGTACTTAGTGACGCTTTTAAGACCAAAATCGTCGGAATAGACGCTAACGGTAAAACAAAAGTTATAACCGTGGATTCTAAGGATCCAAAAGTTGTTGCCGACAAATTTAGCGAAAACTTCCCAATCCCAACCGACACTCCGGTACCAACTAGATCGGCATTTTCAACCGATGACAGTTCTACAAAATTTAGGTCCTATGTTAACTCATTCTCAGTGGATTTTAACGGTGAACCAACACAAAACCAGGTAGCTTCACCAGGTTCTAACGCATTAAGAACGGATTATTCACTTTCGTATATGGGTGATGACTACGCAATAATCGCTTTAACTTACCCAACACTTCCTACAAAAGATATAACTAAAGAATCTCTTGATTCCATACTGAATAATGTTTTAACAACGCAAAACCTTACAGTTGCCGAACCAACAACCTTTGATCCATATTTTGGTAACGGCACCTTACACTTTTTAATGTATAACTCTACAAGAGGCGAATACATAAAAGGTATGCTTGTAACCAGAACCAGAGATAACGAATTCTTTGTATATATAGTATCTGTTGTGTCATTCGATAAAGAACCTAAAGGCGCTGCTAATTTCTTGAATTCCTTCGAACTTACTGATTAAATGCGACTACAACTAATTAAAATTAGAACTCTGGCACTTAAATACTGGACTTCCGCATTAGTTGTAGTGGTTGTTTTAGTTCTTGCAGCGTTTGGCTTACGTGACTATTTATCTTTTAAAGGGGTCCTTAAATCAACTGATACGACTTCTGAAAATAAATTAAGCACTGCAGGCACAGTCACATCAGAAAGTTCACCAGCAACAACCATTGATTCCGATAACAAATTCACATCCTATGTTGACGGGTTCTCTGCAAACTTCAACGGAAAACCCGAACAACAACGTATAACTTCACCTGATACCAGCGTTTTACGAAACGACTATTCCTTTGGAACATTAAAAGAGTCCTATGTCGTCACAACATTCGGTTATCCTATGCCATTTAAAAAAGAAATTAATCAAGCTTTATTGGAAACAATATTAAAAAATACTTTGGGTAATCAGGACTACAATTCCACGGAACCACCTACGTATGACGCAAATAAATATAACGGTCAACTAAACTTTATGTTATACAACTACCCAAACAATGTTTACGCAAAAGGAATGTTAATAGCCAAAAAACGAGACACGATGTTCTATATTTATATGGTCTCAGTAATGTCTAAAGAAAAAGAGTTAAAGGGTGCTGATACTTTTTTAAATTCTTTTGTAGTTCTTAAATAATTAATCATGCCCAACAAACCTTACATAGAAAAAATTCAAGAAGTAGATGGCTTCACAGTTTGGCGAGTTGACGGCAAATATATTAGAAGCAACATGGACGCCGAATTTACAAACTTTGGCCAACATTTTAGGTTTCCGTTTATTCCTACACACGAACTTTGGATAGATTACGAAAAAACTCCAACGGAAGATTCATATTTTATCGATCACATGCTTTTAGAGTGGTTACTAATGGAACAGGGCATGCCTTACGAAAAAGCGATAGTTAAAGCCGACGCGAAAGAAGCTATACAACGTAAAAGATCAGCGTTTATGCAAAAAATTGAAAAGGTAGAGAAAAAGCCAAAGGAATTTAAAAAAGAATTATATGTTAAAGAATTAAAAGGTTTTGATGCTGTTAAAGTCTTTGTTGTTAACGGAGAGATCGTACGTGATTTATATTTTATAGACTACACCGAAGGTGGACATCATTTTGTTTACGATTTTGTTCCTTTTGATGAAGTTTGGCTTGATGATGACTTAGCCGCCAGCGAAATGGATTTTGTTTTACTTCATGAACTTCACGAGAGATATTTAATGTCGACGGGCTGGGATTATCATAAAGCGCATCACTCATCGACGATTATTGAATATAAAGCGCGCAAAAATCCTGAACTGGTAGACGCATTGATTAAAGAAGAAATTGAAAAGAATAAAAAAATAGCAGGCTAGTGTTTTTCAACAATAACCTGCTTTGGTATTCTTACTTTCACCCTGGCACTTACGGAAGTAGCATTTCTTTCAGCTCGCTAGCGCAGGCGTCGGGATAATCAGGGTTAAATAAATAAACTTGCCATCCTCTGTTTTGCGCAGCACGAATGTTTTGTAAAGTGTCATCCACAAGCAAAATCCGATTTGGTGACAAATCGGTTTTGGTTTTGATCCGTGCACGTATTTCCGCGATTTCGAAAAGAAGCGTGTCCGGTTTGGCAATATGGGCGGCGTGTGAGAAAATTCGTGCGTCCCAATTTATTACAGGAAGCAAATCCATTTCCTCTGCTTTTTTGAATTGCCCGTCGTAAAGGTTGCTGATTACGCCCATGCGATAATGCGCCGTGAGCTCTACAAGAAGCTGGTACATACCAGGGAAACAAGTGTAACCCTCCATCCAGAGTCCCATAAAGTCAAAATCAGGGCCTTTGTATTTGGAGACAGCCGTGAGAGATTTTTCAAAGGTTGCCATGGTCATATGCCCCAAATACATTTCGGGGTTAGCAATTTCCCAAAGCTTCTGGCACACGATGGGATCCATACCCAGTTTGGAGGAAATGCGCTCGATACTGTTATCGTAATTAAAAAGCGTCTTCCCAATATCAAAATACAAGAAGTCAAATTTTTGTTTCTTTGCCACTTTAAGCTCCTATAACAAGTCTTTTCGCATTAATTGGACATACGTTTTGTCCACATTCAAATCGTGGTTTACTTTAAGCACCACATATTCCGCGACACCATAAGTTACAGTCTGACCTTCGTTAAAATTGCGTGCACATATGGCCATTTCTGAAACCTTCTTAGTTTCCTTACTACCTATAGGTGTCTTTACCCATTCCATAAATTCAAGAATTACTATTTTTCCTTCCATATTCTCCTCCTTTATTATAGGTCTATTTGGAGCATTGTAGCATATTATTGCGCCGGCCATCTATATGTGATAACTTTTTATGTATCCCCATAGGGGGGACTAAAATGTAAGAAATCCTATGAACCACGAAACCTGCAAAAAACAAAAGATACTTCACAGAATAAAAATCATAAAAGGACATCTTGGTGCTATCGAAAAAATGATAGACAACGATACCTACTGCGTTAACATCCTCATGCAATCGCTAGCTGTCCAAAAAGCTCTAAAAAATCTTGATCTTGAAATCATGGAAGAACACCTGGGAACTTGCGTAATAGAGCAAGCTCAAAATGGTGAAAAAGAAAAGTTAGTAAAAGAATTAATGGGAATTTATAAGTATAAATAATTACAGGAGGTTTAACTAAATGGAAAATACAACTTTGTACGTTAAAGGCATGCATTGTAAAGCTTGTGAAAATCTTATAGAAAGAAATCTTGGAAAACATGAAGGAATATCGCAAGTTAAAGCTCATTTATCTACCAAACAAGTGGAGATCCTCGCCGAGAACACCAAAGACATCCCAACAATAGAAAAATTAAACTCAGAATTTAAAGACCTTGGTTATACATTTTCATCAACTCCACATCAACAAAATAAATTTGCGGAATTTAGAAAAGCACTATTTATTGTGGCCGGAATTTCAGCAATTTTTATACTTAACGAAAAAATAGGAATATTAAGTAAATTTCAAATAAGTTCTACATCATCACTACCAGCATTCTTCTTTTTTGGAATTGCAGCGGGACTTTCATCGTGCGCGGCGCTAACCGGAGGCATACTGTTGTCTCTTTCTAAAACTTGGACCGAAAACAATAAAACAAGTAATAAAGCCGTACCTTTTATAATGTTTAACACCGGAAGACTTGCTTCTTTTGCCGTACTTGGCGGAATGTTAGGAACAGTCGGTAGCGTGTTTAAGTTATCGGCAGAATCAACTGCAGTTTTCACAATAATAGTTTCTGTAATAATGCTTTTGCTTGGAATACAAATGCTCGATATATCTTGGGCACAGAAAATAAAGATTCAAGCTCCAAAGTTTTTAACAAAAGAAAACAACTTTTCTGGAAAATATTTTCCATTTTTGGTTGGAGCATTAACCTTTTTTGTACCATGCGGCTTTACCATTCTTGTACAAACCTTGGCACTATCAACTGGAGACTTTAAGACAAGCTCACTCATGTTATTAAGCTTCGCGCTTGGTACCTTACCAATGTTAGCCCTTATTAGTTTTTCAAGTGTTAAACTTTATGCAAACCACACATTTTCAAAAGTATTCAGCTATACCGCCGGAATACTGGTCATATTTTTTGCAATTATTAACATTAACTCTCAATTTAATGTTTTAGGATTTACCAGCCTGAGCAACCTAAAGTCTAGTATGAGCAAAACGAAACAAGTAGAAAGCACAATAATAAAAACAAATCAGATACTAACTATGGAAGCAAGTGGATTTGAATACACACCAAACAATGTACAATTAAAGCAAGGTGTTCCAGTAACATGGAACTTTACTAACAATGGAATGACCGGCTGTGGAACAACAGTAGTAGGTCGAGGACTATTTGATGGTTCAGTTACTTTGCATCAAGGATTAAATGTATTCGAATTCACTCCACAGAAAAAAGGAACCTTTAAGATTACTTGTATCATGGGAATGGTTCCTCCTGTTACAGTGGAGGTAAATTAATGAGCATTGTAAAAGAAACATTTTCCGTTATAGGAACTCATTGCGCATCATGTAAAGCTTTAATTGAAGGATCGGTTTGTAAAATTCCAGAAGTTTCAAAAGTATATGTAAACTTTGCCGGAGAAACTATGGCGGTTGAGTATGACAAAGACAAAGTTTCATTTGAAGACTTAAAAAAAGCTGTGGAAAGGGTAGGGGATTACAAACTTTTAGATAACAAAAATATGGAAATGCACGACGACGGTCACGGACATATGCACAATCACGCAGAAATGATGAAAAAGGAAGAATACGAAAACCTTAAAAAAACATTAACTTTTGTAGGCATAGCACTTTTTCCATTTTTACTAATTATGTTTTGGATGGCATTTGGTGAGAAACTTGGTTTACCGATGTTAGCTGATTTAGTTGGCTACATAAACTTACCTCAACCCGCATGTATTGAAGAATGCGCGGTTATACCACTTAGAATTTCTATTCTAAACATACTTCAGTTCTTACTTGCAACACCCGTGTTATTTATCGGTGGTAAAAACATTTTTAAGTCCGCAATAACCGCTATAAAAGTAGGCGCTTCAAATATGGATACACTTATTTCGTTGGGAACTTTTTCGGCATGGCTTTTTTCCTCAGTTGTTACATTTTTTCCGGCATTATTCAAAGGTATAGCAGGAGAATCCCAAGTATATTTTGAAGCCAGCGTTTTTATCATTTTTTTTATCTTACTTGGACGATTACTCGAGGCTCGTTCAAAAGGACAAACCGGAGACGCAATTAAAGCGTTACTAAAATTACAAGCAAAAGATGCCACAGTAATTAGAAATAGCGCAGAGGTTGTTGTACCAATATCCCAAGTTTTAGTTGGGGACGTAATAATCATCAAACCAGGCGAGAAAATCCCCGTAGACGGCATTGTAGAGAGCGGAAATTCTTTTGTAGATGAGTCAATGGTTACAGGTGAGCCGATTGCTAACGAAAAAAAAGCTGGCGATAGCGTGGTTGGGGGAACAATCAACACATCTGGAACGTTTATGTTTAAAGCCACAAAAGTTGGAGATAAAACTTTACTCGCCCAAATCGTTAAAATGGTTCAAGACGCACAGGCAACACAAGCACCAATCCAAAAAATCGCAGACAGCGTTTCTGCAGTATTCGTTCCTATTGTGATTGGAATTTCAGCACTTGCTTTTTTGTTCTGGTTTTTTGTGGCACCTCAATTAGGAATCTTAGCAGGACAAAGTCCAATTCAGTTAGCTGTTTATATAGCTACAACTATTTTAATAATAGCTTGCCCTTGCGCACTTGGCTTAGCAACACCAACAGCAGTTATGGTTGGAACAGGTTTGGCTGCACGAAACGGTATATTAATTAAAGACGCCGAAGCTCTTGAAACTGCCAGAAAAATAAACTTTGTTCTCTTTGATAAAACAGGAACACTTACCGTTGGCAAACCTCAAGTAAAAACGTTTGAAGTTTTTGATGGATTTGAAAAAGCTGAAGTAAATAATTTTGTGCTTAGTGTTGAAAAGAAATCGCATCACCCGTTGGCTATAGCCGTTGTTAATTATTTAAATGTGTCGGCAACCGGTATAGAACCAGAAAAGTTTGAAGATATATCCGGTCAAGGCGTACAAGCAACCATTCAAAACAATAATATTTTAATTGGCACAGCCAGCTTATTAAAAAATAAAAATGTAGAAGTATCACAAGAGCTATCCCAAAAAGCAGACGAACTTAGAGCACAAGGTCAAACAGTTTCGTTAGTTGCGGTTGGAAATAAAGCAGCAGCAATTATTGGAATTTCGGACACAATAAAACCAAGCTCACGCGAAGCCATTAACAAACTTAAAAAGCTTGGAATACTAACCGGAATACTTTCTGGGGATAATGCTATATCAGTTAATGCCGTTGCAAAAGAACTTGGCATCGATAAAGTTATTGCGGATGTTCTACCACAAATGAAAGCTGAAAAAGTTAAGCAACTTCAATATGAAAATAAAAATTATGTAGTGGCAATGGTCGGTGACGGAATAAACGACGCACCAGCGCTTGCTCAAGCCAATGTCGGTATCGCCATGGGAACAGGAACAGACGTAGCCATTGAAACAGGCGATATTGTAATAATCAACGGTGACTTAAACAAAGTTGTAGATACTCTGGAGTTTTCACGAAAAACACTACGCATTATTAATCAAAATCTTTTCTGGGCATTTGGATACAACATCATCGGAATCCCAGTAGCCGCCGGAATATTGTTTCCATTCTTTGGCATATTGTTGTCACCAATAATCGCAAGCATGGCTATGGCAGCAAGTTCTGTTTCGGTTGTGAGTAATAGCTTGAGGTTGAAGTTTACTTCAAGGTCTTAGTAAAACCCTCGCAAATAATATTTTCGTCGGGGACACCTTTAGCTTTTAAAGCAGTGTTAACATCTTCGACCATTTGAGGATGCCCACATAAATAAAAGTCCGCATTAAAATCGGTAATATTTGGAATAGCCGCAGTAACCCTGCCTTTTACACCCATAAAATCATCTTGAGGATTAGAAACATAAAAGTCTATCGTAAAATCCTTTAGACGTTTTTTTAAACCTGTTAATTCATCTAAACATAAAACTTCTTCTGGATGACGAACACCAAAAAACAAATGAATCTTTCCAGAATAATTATCACATGCTAATTGTTCAAGCATTGAAATAAATGGAGCTATACCAGAACCGGTTGCGAAAAAATAAATAGCTTTAGAATGTTTTTCTTTTAAATGCAACTTTCCTGATGGCCCAATAAACGTAACTTCGTCGCCAATATGAAGATTTCGCACATATTCAGAACCGACACCTTCGTGACTTGTTGTAACGATTAAGAAAATTTTATCTTGTTGTGCACACGGAGATGCAATTGAATAAGCCCTATAAACAGCGTCGGCAACTTTTAAGTTAACAAACTGTCCGGGATTGAATTCAATTTTAGTAGGTTCAATTAACTGTAGGGTCAGTCCAGTTGCTTTGGGAGATAAAGTCGTTTTTTGCTTCAAGGTAGCCTTAAACATTTGAGGCATCATTTATGAATTATAACAAAAATGGTAATATTGTGGCATGACATTCTATAGCCGTAAAACCATATTAATGTTAGCCAGCGGAGCTTTTGCTTTAGGAGTTGGAATATATTTGTTATTTTTAAATGCATCACCAAAGCTTAAGTACACTATAACTAACTTAACGGCTGGAACCGCACCTGAAGCACCATTGATTATTAAAGATAATAGCGATGTGGTAGCAAAGGACAAGTTGTACGGCGTGGACTTTATGCTGAGACTTACAGAAAAGCAAGGAAAGATCCAAAAGGCTACTTTAAACCCAAGTGTGAGCTTTAAAACTAGCTGGCCATTTGTTAATTTTGCCCAGGATTTAAACATAACTTTGAGTGGCGACGCCAGTGATGTTAATGAAAAAGTGGATGTTTTATACGAGATTAATGGAAGTGTTGTGAATCTGCGACCTCAGTTTTATAAATTGAGGGTTTTGGATGAGTTTGGGAATTTGATTGATGAAAGAGCGTTTGATATGAGTGAGTTGGCGGTGGTGAAGTAACTTTTAAACGCTGCTGATTTGCTTGCGCTATATGCGTATTTCGGTGATATAATTGCCGAGTTAGTTTTGTGAGTGTTTACTTATGGGGGATCGTCTAATGGTAGGACTTCGGGTTTTGGTCCCGACTATTGGGGTTCGAATCCCTGTCCCCCAGCCAAAACTTTACTTAATCCACTGTCAATTTTCTTAGGGGAAGTTCATTCAACATTGTCTCAAATCTAGCGGCGTCCTCCGCATCTACCATAGCACCTTCTGCATCAAACCATTGATCATTAATCTTTACACATGTTCCTAAATCGCGAGCAAACAGTTGACTCATAGATTTTATAAGAACCTGCATATCATGATCATCCTTTTCCTGGATTAAATGGAATTTTCCAATATCTAAAAATTTATCGAAGTTATCGTGATTAAACTCATCCGTTTGCTTACCAAGGGCATCAAACCATACTGCCACGTGTTCACCTTCAGATGTCTTATATTCAAATCGGGTAGGTAGTTCTCGTCGAAGCGTAAGTGTAAGCATTTCATTTTGCAATAGTTCAGCTCTTGATACTGCTGGTTGCTCTACTGGTTCTTCTTTTGATGCTGCTTCAAATAGTTTTCGAAAATAGTTCATAACTAAGTTTGACATAAACTGGCTAAATTTCAAACAAAAAACACCAACTCCAGCCAAACATTTAAAAATACTATATCCGCGCTATAATATATTCATGAATATAACCACAGGAAACTTTAATACAGAATCGCCTTCACATCGTGGATGGATTATGGGTCATTTCATGGAAGATACTTCACCTTTTAAAACAGGTAATGTTGAAATTAAGTGGGGAGTACACAAAAAGGGCGAAAACAAGGAAGTCGTAGCTCAAAATAGTGAAGCACATTCTTTAGGCATATTAATTAAGGGAAAATTTACTTTTATATTTGGCGATCAAAAAATCACATTAGAAAAAGAAGGTGATTATGCTTTTTATCCTTCGGGCACTGCGCATTCCTGGACGGTTGAGGAAGATTGTCTGTTTTTAACAATTCGCTGGCCATCACTTCCAAACGATCAGAAACCTGTTAAATTAGCCAACCCAACTTCCACATCCAGCCAGTAAAATTAATTTTCATAAAAATGAAATATTAGCTGTGGGAGGTGAATACCATATTGACTGCGAAGAAGTCTTAGTGCAAGGTGGCAGTAGACAGGAAGACCTTTATGGTGGGGGATATAGAGTTAGTACAAAGGAAGTAGAGTATATGGCAATGAGTAACTATAAACCTGCGTTAGGCAAAAATACTTATGAGATTATGGATGCTGAAGTTAGGAATAAATTAGAAGGTTTAACTAAACGTTTCCTTGAATTATGAGAGATAAACAATTTATATTAAATTCGATAAAAATGGACTTATTTAGGGTAGTAACTGCTGCAGGAAACTTGCATAAGCAACTTCCCACTGATTCTGTAAGTGAATTCCTTACCCACGCTATAAAAGATTTTGATAAAACAACATTGACAGATAGCGAGTTAGCTTTGAAAGAACAACTCAAAGACTTAAGTATAAGCTTACCTAATATTTCAGACCCCTTTACAAGACTTCGTTGGGCAGAAAAAGTGCTTACAGTAAGATGTAGACTGTAGACAAGTAGCATCGTAACACGTCAGTGTTCTTGGTTGCTACATCAACAATCGGGTCGGCTTCTTTCCAATACGTACAGATAACAACCTTAATCACCTTTAATACACGTAATTATCCATTCAGCTTCTTCCATATTATTTTTTTTAGCATCGTACATTTCTGAACTAACAGGATATTCGGAAACACCATAACCAAGATCTCCCACTACTACATTCACTAAGCCATCAGGTTTTTTAACAATAAAATAGGCGTCTCCATTTATAAGGAAGTCTCTAGAAGCTGCCGTTTCGGAAATATCTCTTATTTGATACGCGACTTCCTCAAATTGTTCCTCTGTTAAATTAGGGCGTTTTTTTTCTTCGGTAAGGTTATTTCCTGACCATACTTCATTTTTTCCACCATCCGTGAGGTCTGTATAAACAACATAGTGTTTACCATCTTGTTCAACATACCTATGCGTTGTTGGTACAGGAATACCGTACTTCTCAAAGTACCAGCATTTTTTTATTTCTTTTAAAGCATCTTCCTTACGGACGAATTGTTTTGCAAAATATGTACCAACATCACGAGCCTCCTCTCCATTTTGGAGCGTAACTCTTACAAATTCCTTGCCTCTGCCTTCTTTTCTCTCAAATCCCAATTCTATTTTTCCTAATGATTCTTGATGACCAATATATGAACGAAAATCCTCGATGCCACCATTTTCGTTTACATTATTAAAGTCTAATATTTTCATGAACTCTGCCATATAAATAATATATACTATAATCACCCCAAGGTGTTAGCTGGCTACACAAAACAACCAAAACCTTATTGACTTAACCACCCCACATAACTAACATTAAACATAGAGTATGCTTAAAAAACCTGCTAGTCTAATACCCGCATTACTAATTATATTTTCTGTTCTAACTTTTGCTACACACACTTGCTTTGCCGAAAGCCCTGATGTGCAATGGTTTACCAGCACCAATACTCTTCCAATATCGATATCCAATTCAACAAGCGTTAAATATGGAAATAATATTTATCTTATGGGTGGTTATATAGGTGATAGTTACACGGATGCTGTATATATTGGAACCATAAACAACGGTGACGTAACATGGACTACTAGTGCGCATACTACTCCTTCAGTTTTAGCTTTTCCAACAAGTGTAATAGACGGTAATAAAATCTATCTTTTAGGTGGATTAAATGAAGACGGATTTCTCAACAAAGTTTATATAGGCACGATAAGCAATGGCGACGTAACCTGGACAACAAGCAGTAATAATCTTCCCGTAGTACTGGCGAATGCAACCAGCATAATAGACGGTAATACTATATACCTTATAGGCGGCAACGATAGTGTGGGTAACAGTGCAAAGGTATATTTAGGTACTATAAATAATGGAGATATCACATGGACCACAAGTGCGCAGGATCTCCCGGTACCGTTAGCTTATCCAGCTAGTGTTCTAGACAGTAACACAATTTATTTAATAGGCGGAGAAACGGGTAGTCACCACAGTAATAAAATATATATCGGCACTGTAAGCAACGGAGATGTCACTTGGACCACAAGCAACAACGATCTTCCAGACGGTGTCTCCTGCGAAACAGCCGTAATAAAAGGAAGCACCATATACGCTATGGGAGGTTGGACGGATCTTGATCGTAACGATCGGGTGTATATCGGAACAATAAGCGATGGAGATGTCTCTTGGACAACCAGTAGCAATAAGCTTCCAGTGGCCGAGGCTTTTGCAACAAATGTAATAGACGACTATTCGATATATGTAATAGGAGGTATTACTGATGATGGCTTTGGTGATGGTTACTTAAGTCAGATTGATATTGGCGATATTCTTCACGATACTAATACTCCGCAATCTAGCAGCGCAGCCCATAAAACATTTAAAAAGGATACACGTTGCTTAGCGGTAAAACCCCCACTGCCAACATGGTCTTCTTTTAATCCTAGCACGCAGGCTATAACATGGTCTGCGGTAGGCGGCAATAAAATTGAAATTCAGTTTGGATATGCACCGATAATTTTGCCTTTCCATTTAATTATGGCAAACGATGGACATGAAAACGTTGGAGTAGGCACACCAGCAGGTTGGTTTGGAGGATATTGGAAAATGAGAACGATTAACGACTGCAAAGTAGGCGCTTGGTCACAGGTTTATCACCTTTAAAGATTATATATGAACAAATTTATTAACATACTTATTATTTTAGGAGGCATACTTACAGTAGCAGCTTTTTGTGCTGTTGTTCTTATAATTCTCGCCATAAATGGAGGTGCCGACGGTCTATGGAGAAATATGAAACCAAACGTAGATCCTAATAACAGCAAAGTTGTAATTGCTCGTAACACTACAGTTACTGATATAAACAACAGTTTTAGTGAAATAAATAAACTAGGATATCTTAAAGAATATACAACATCTTTTTACGATCGCTGTCATCGTGGAGAAAGCAATTGGAAAAGAACTGATGGTTATGCAAGTCAATGTGCTTATAAAATCACTAGTTATTATGGTTTCAACGGCGATTTTAAACAAACAATACTTAATTTTGAAAAAGATATAAATAAGCTAGGTTGGACAGCTACGTATACAGATCGAGATGGCAACCAACCAATGCAATATCTTGCGGACGTATACGATAAGTCTTACGGGACAAAACGTTTAAACGGCACAGGTGTGTACGATGTCTCCAATCTACCTTCTTCAGTCGCAAGATATTCAAAGAATGACCAAACAATACAAATAGAATTCGTAGAAAAATCTACTACTGACTTTGGAGATATCGAATATGCTCAAAGAGAAACCTCTGGTATTGCCGGAACCACGTATGAAAAACAAAATCTCCCCAGTCTACCGGAGTTGCTTAAAAACATAACAAATGAAAATCGATACGGTATTGTTATTGCCATAACTAAAAAATACTTTGAGAATTAAGCTACAAGGCAGTTACTGTATAATCAAAACATGAAAACAGAATCAGCACGAGCCATAGTCTGCAAAAATAACAGTGTATTATTGCTTTTTGAAAAAGAAAGTAACCACGAGCACTACGTATTACCCGGCGGTAAAAGAGAAGAAAATGAAACCCTGGAAGAAACAGTTATTAGAGAAGTATTAGAAGAAACAAGTATAGTAGTAACTTCACCAAAACTTATAGAAACAGTTACATATACTGCGGGTAACACGGAAAGAGTTCAACATATATTTGAATGCACATACGTTAGCGGAGAACCGGTATTAGGAGAATCCCCGGAAAAAGAAAAAATGAAAACTGATCCAAACTTTTTTGCTAAACCAGTATGGATACCAATTTTAGAAACAAATGGTTTAGAAATTACACCAAAAGCTACTATAGATGTATTTACTAGGACAATACTAGGATTATTTAAGAAATGAACAAAGAATTTTCATTATGTTTATTAAAAAATACTTCTCAAAAATTGTAGCACAAGCCTTCGACGATGCTGAAAAGTTTATTTCTACTAAAACTTTAGAATTTACTCTAACCTCCAATAAAAAAGTAACTATAGTAGATGTTGGATGTGGTATAGGGGATAAAACCATAAAAATGCTGTCTAAACTTCCTAAGCATAAAATTTTGGATATTTACGGGTTAGATATTTTACCAACCGAAAAAATCATTGATAAAACATTGCTTTATAAAAAACTGGATGTAGAAAAAGATAAATATCCATTTAGTGCTAATTCGATTGATATTGTTATATGCAATCAGGTAATAGAACACTTACTAGATAAGGACTTTCTCATAGCAGAAGTGCATAGGATTTTAAAAAAAGGTGGATTGTTTATGCTAGCTACCGAAAACATTGCTTCACTTGATAATATTGTGTCTTTGGTCTTGGGGCAAGAACCTGTTACACAGGTCACAAGTAGTAAATATAGAACAAACTCCATTCTTTCAACTTCGTTTATGCAAAAGGAACTTTACGGAAACAAATATGAACATAAAAACGACAATTCTTATTTTGGCATAAAACGCTTGTACAAAGTAAATGGATTTGAATCCACAAATATAAAATCTTTTGGTAGCGTATGTAAACCTTTAGAATTAGTATTACCCATATATAATAAAGTGATTGTTGTTAGCGCTGTAAAATAAATCCTAAACACTAGACAGTCTTACTATTGCGCAATAACTTTCCTTAGCTGTACCATATATGTATACACATATGATTAAGTATTCTGCCTATCTTAAAAGCTTTTCTTTTGTAGCTATAATCGCAGCTCTTATTACATTTACCCCACTTAAATCACAAGCCGCAACCGAACATATGGTTTGGAAGAACGCAAACAGTTTACCTGGATCGGTGATGGGTTATATAACCGCGACGCACAACGGAAAAATATATGCTATCGGAGGTTCGGATTGGGATAACAACATGTTGGATACTATTAACATTGGCACTGTAGCCGATAACGGTGACATTACATGGACAATAAGTTCTCATCACCTTCCTGGTGGCATAGCGTTGGGTAGCACCTTAGTAGATGGAAATACAATTTACGTAATTGGAGGATCTTTAGCTGATACAACTTCCGATGCTGTATACATAGGAACTTTTACTAACGACGGTGATATTACTTGGACAACAAGTGCACACACGCTGCCAGAAGCATTTGCCGGCGGAGCTGTAGCAATTGATAACGACCACGTCTATTATGCTGGTGGATATACTCTTGAGGGTCATGCACAAGCGAATGGCTTTATTGGAACCATTTCTGATGGAGATATTACTTGGACTACCGATTCAACTTCGTTACCTTTTACCGTGGTAATGTCCATGTTTCCGATTTTCGAATCCGTAGCGGACGGAAATAAAATATTTATTATTACTCCCGATCAAGAAGAACAAATATTACTAGTTTATACGGGAACGCTTGAAAATGGGGAAATTTCCTGGCATCAAAGTAGCGATAGATTTCCAGACAATAGGATTCTCATGTCTCCAACTATACTAAACCACGATATTTATATGATTGGCGGACTTGGACAAGGTATGGCTGGTTTAGACACCGCATATGTGGGTACAGTTAACGGTAATGATGTTACATGGACTTTAGATTCTGCAACACTTCCTGCTGGCGTATTTTGGGCAGCTTCCGTGAGCTTTGGTGATAGTATCTATATCCTCGGAAGCTTAAGTTCGTATGAAGATCCGCATTATCAGGAACAACTTATTAGGGGAAGCTTGGAAGCGGTTGAATCCTCGGAATCGTCTCAATCGGAAAGGCATGTAAAAAGTAACACCTTCAAAAAAGACACCAGATGCTTAGGAATAACACCTCCAGCAGTAGCAAGATCCACGTTCAACCCACTTACTAATATTTTATCTTGGATCGCATATTCAGGAGATACAGTAGAAATAAAATTTGGTTGGGGTAACACAGAGCTTCCGTTTACAGTAAAAGTACCAAACACAGGGCATATCCAAACTGGTGTTGGTACAGTTATGGGATGGTTTGGGGGCTTCTGGAAGATGCGCACAATTAATGGGTGTAAAATAGGCCCGTGGTCACAAATTTATCACTTATAAATTAATATGAAAAACAAAAAAATAATTGCAGCTATAATAATCACAGGGTTACTAATTTTATTAGGATATACGCTAAACAATGCTAATAAACATAATATAAAGCCGGTAAACAAGGTTCAAACTAAAAATTCAGTAAGCACCACACCAGCAAAGCAAACAACACAGAGTACTAACACAATCGTAACCCCAACACCTGTTGAAGAAGATAGGTTATGCGGGTGGATAGATAAATCTGACATAATAATTAAATTAAGCTTTGCGAAAGGTGTCGTTAAAGATAGTTCTTACACAGCAGGTTTTCACTACAACCCTGTAGGTTCTGATATGCGTATGGCCCGAGGTGCTTGTGACTATCGTACAGGATTTACCTTTGAAGAATTAAAAGGAAAAGGAGTAGCTCAAGTAAACGTAGCCGGATTTTCAGATAGTACCCGTAGACAATTGGAAAATGACCCAATCACAGTAACATTTGATCAAAATGGTAAACCAAATATTCCTAAAGTCATTGAAGTGAAAGTTTTAAATTAGCACTATTCCACATACTCATACAATAGCGTAATCTAATATATAGATATGACACCATACAACGTTAACAACACAATGCTAATCGGTTTAGTTAATTCATTTACGTATGCTATCGTCCACTACTGGTACCTAGGGCTCTTCGTAATTGGACTTTACGTTTTAGACATAGCATTACACTTTAAAAAATATCACGGCTTCGCCAAATCAAAATATCAATACAAAAAAAGAGGATATCTAATGACAAGCACCGAGACTAAATTTTTTGAATTATTAAAGGATGCTGTAGGAAATGAATACAATATTTTCCCTCAAATTCATTTATCGGCGTTTCTTGACCATGAAGTTGGAGAACAATGGTGGGAAGGTGCTTTTTCACACGTGAATCAGAAGTCAGTGGATTATTTGGTTTGCGATAAAAAACATCTTAAACCGCTTGTGGCAATTGAACTCGATGATTCCTCACATAATCGTAAGGACCGCATATCAAGAGATAGGAACGTAGAACAAATACTGGAGGAATCAAATATGCCTTTAGTTAGGTTTAGTGCTCGGGAAGAGTTATCCGTGGAAGATATTAAGAAACGAGTTTTAGAGAAGATTTAGTTTCAACCAACTTTCACAAATCCAAAACATTCAACTTCTTTAACAAATTATTTGAAATATTTTTGAGCATACCATCCACATCAATTTCAGCATCAAACTTATACTCACAACCGCCTCTTTTTACTGAAACAACACCAGCTTCAACAGTTACTTCCGGCTTTTCACCAACAAAAACTTCATCTCTACCTTTTCCAATCCATTTATAAGCTGCTTCCTCAGATGATCCTTGATAATAAACACCAAATGCGCGTGCACCATTAACTTTAAAGTATGACGCAATAGAATGAGGTTTACCTTCTAGTGTGTAATATGCCTGCGCTCCTAGGGCAGAGCTACCATAAACTTCAGCTGCTGTGGGAATTACTTTTCTAGTTTTTGCATGTTCTAATGCTGTTATACAAATATGATTTCGGTGGTGGGAAGGCATCTCAGCATTAATTGATAAAAGGCCATGTGGAACTTCCATTTGTGGATCTAAAGATACTATAGTTAAATCACCATTGAAAACTCCTTCGTGTGGGAATACGGAGCTACTCCTAATTTCTGTATTCGGAAGTATAACATCGAATCTATTTAGACCTAAAACTAATCTTTCGTCGCGGGCGCCTCTTCCCGGATGTAAGCGAGCAATTAATTTTCCATCACGATCGTGTACTTCTTCTGGTGGTGCTTTTGGTGTTTTAGATATATCTACCTCTACAGTTCCTGTAAATAAGCTTATTTCTGCGTCAGCTTCGGTTCCTGCATAAACAAATTTTTGCAATTCCGGTTTAAGATCGGCACAATAAGTTCTCATTTTCTTAAGATCGGTTTTAGGTGGCATGATACCAATGTCGGATAATTGCTCTTGAATAACAACAACAGCTTCTGGTTTAATACCAAAATAATTTGAAGCTGGCGTTTCTATTTCTTGGGTAAAGTTTTCTATAAGTTTAACTACAGAAGGTTCATATTCGATCTGCGCTGTTTCATTTTTAGATTCGGCAGGTATTGCAGCTAACATAGCTTAATTTTACTACTTAAACATTATTTGGGAGTTCTTCACGCCAAGCACAAAGTAAGGATTATAACTGTTTGCTCTTTTCATAATTACCCAAAAAGGTTTATCAAGCTCCAAACTTTTGAACGTATGTTTTTCAGGTAAACCCGTAATAGCGCCACCAAAAACCGCCTGGTTTTCAACGCGTGCTCCAACATTATCCATATCGAACTTAATATCCTCGTACATATAACTGATTACGTAATCATTAAAACCATTGTTTAATAAGCTTTTTCCCGTAAAACCAAAATAGTTTCTATTCATATCTAAATGAATTTCCGGAGCGTAAAAGATATCATCCTCCGCCATAGTAGTTCTCAAAATATTGCTGTTTATAGTTTTTATCGCATCTAAAGGGTTTGTCATGTCATACCCTTTAGCCAAATAAAGCTCATCGCTATTGTCTTTTAATTCCAATTTAACTATAAAGTTATCGCCGCTTTTATAGTCTACTATTTGTACATTCTTTTTTTGATCAACAGAAGTAGCTTTATAACCCTTTACACTTTCATTAAGAAACGTTGTATAGTTGGACGTAAATGGGATTGTGTATGCAACCTGTTTTAAAAAATAGGCATAAGAAATAATATCTCTTGGTGAAAGCGAAAGCATAAGATCCTTAAATGACTTGTTTGGAAATTTTGCCTTTGACTCTGTATTTATGGCTGTTATCGTTTGCTCACCATAACCACTTTTAACGTAGTAACTTTGTAGGTCTAAATCATTTGTGGTAAATTCTGCTTTGTTAAAGATATTAAGTATTCGTCGGGTTTCTACATCATTTGCAGATAAATTTAGTTGTAACTTGCTATGAAGAATATTGGCATTAAGCTCGTTAATGGCCAACTGCATCGCTCCACCAAAAACGTAATTCCCCTCGTAATCGCTGCCAGTTGTGAAATAGGTATTACCTTGGGGACTTGCAGAATATTTAACACTTTTCATTAACAAACTTAAGTTAAGAACACCGGTCAGAAATAATACTCCTATAACCAAAACTGCAAAAGCTAAAACAAGTTTTATCAAAACTTTCATACGTAAATAGTAGCACTAAATTTCTAGACGTTCTATCGAACACACTATAAGTCAATTATAAATCCCAAAACTTATCTGCTAAAATTACATCAATGATGCCTGAATCAGATATATCAATTAACCAGCAACTATCAAACAGAGACTGGAAAACCTACGACGAAATTGTCTACGAACCATTTGTTGAGGTAATACGCGACATTATTGTTAAAAACAAATATAAAACTGTATTAGATTTTGGTTGTGGAATGGGAAAAACAGCATACTATTTGAGAGATGTTTTTAAACTGGATATCGCAATAGACGGCGTGGATATATCTGAAGAAGCTAAGAAAAAAGGCGAAAAGTATTACGACAACTTTTACTTAAAATACGATTATAAAGCACCCGACAAAAAATATGATTTTATAATATTGGCCAGCATTATCGAACATATTTATGATGAAAATCTAACTAAACTTTTAACTGACGTTAAGTCAAAACTAAACCCAGGAGGAAGCATCTTTATAGTAGTTCCTAACATAGATTCCCCACAATTTTGTTTATTTGACTCTAAAGAACGTCAACTAACTTCAATGGGACATGTAAACTTAAAAACAAAAGGGGAGTGGGTTAGTTTTTTAAAAACTTTTGGTTTTACTAAGTTTAGTTTTTCGTTTCCAACAAAATTTGAGTATTTAGAACGTTGTACATTTTTTAAAAGTAATTTACTTAATAACTTCTTAAGAAATGTTTACAGTATTTTAGCTATCTTTCCTTTTTACTACTTAAGGGGTTCGTATTGGATAGAGGTTAAATGATAGTGAAATATTAGTCTAACAGTTCACTACGTAATAAACCTACCAAATCCTTAAATTCTTTCGAAAGTTCATATTTATTATTTTCTAATACACTTTTTTTAAGAATTATCTTCAGCAATACCTGATCTTCATAGGTTTCCATTCCTTTTGGCACAGTCATAGTTATTAGAATATCGTCTACCGTCATGTCTTTTACAAAAAGCGAGCTGCTTAAAATTTTCAGTTTACCGCTAACCAACCCGTAGATTCCCGGCGTAATGCTATTTTTTACATTTTTCACCTCAGTAACGTTATATGAAATATAAACTTGAGAATAATTTCTGTTGTCCAGAGACTTACTAACTGATTCCTTAATATATTCATCAAGAGGCACAAACTCATTTAGGTGTAACAATAAATGCGGGGTTATACCTTGTTCCTTTTGAATGCCTGTTAATAACCTAGTTAATCCAACTAATCTACTATTTATTTCTTGAACGAAAACTTTGTTTTCTTGCGTATCCCAAAGGTAATCAATACCCATAATTCCTTTAAATCCCAACTTCTTCGCATAATCCGCTATTTTTTTGTTATATTGCAAAACCTTTTTCTTTATATCCTTGTGTATGCAACTTTGGTTTGTATCATTACCTGAAAACTGAAATGGATTTATGGCAAGTTCTTTAAAACCTAGGAGCTGTACAAATGGTCCCTCAGAATATATTTTGTCTTTAGTTATGCATATATGCGTGGATAGTGGAATATGTTTACTAATGTACCTGCTCGCCTTAAAAGTGTTACCTAATTTAGATATTTTTACAGTAAAACTTTCCAGATTATTTATTAAAGATGTATCAGCACCAGACGCACCATGACCACCTTGAATAATAAAAGGTAAGCCTAACTCATTTGTACAAGCGGAATAAAGTTTTTCTGTATCAATTGGTGTTTTGGTAAATTCTAGGGACTTATTAACCTCTATGCCTAATGATTTACACATATCATTCAGAACCAACTTATTTCCTAATTTTTCTTGGACCGAGAGCTCTGGCAGTGCCATTTTTATACGTAATTTCTTAAGGGTCGCATCCATTTTTTCATTCATACCAAAGAACAAAACGTAATCTTTGGTAGTTATATAGCTATTAATAAAGTTAGTATCTTTAAGAGTATTAAGTAAAGCGTTATCGTAGTCTATCTCGACTGAGGTATTACCATATGTTTTAACCAGATAGCCGGAATCTTTAAGTTTTTCATAACTATCATTAGCAAAATAGGAAAGCAAGTAAAAATTGTCTTTTAGGACGTCCAGCATCTCAACTGCCATAAAGGGTTTTGTCTCAAAGAAAAAAATGTTAGGTATCACTCTCTTATTATACAAGTAATTGTATGCGTCTATATTATTAACTCAATCTGATATATACTCATATTATGCGAAGTAAAATATTGGCAATTATTAGCTTAGTAATTGTTACATTGGTAATTTCGCTATACTTTTTGGTCACACGCAATATACATGACTACGATTCATGCGTAAAAGCACATTATTCCGTTAGATTGTTAAATTGCAAAGGTTGTCCAAACTATTGTGATACACCTTGGGGAATGACTTACAGCCAAGAAAAATAAGTACACTGGCGGTTAATTTAAATGTCTATTTACACTAAAGACCTAACTTCTATAATTAATTCAATGTATAAGAGATTTGCCCATTCATTCACAATTTTCTCAATAATCTTAACAGCTATTTGTTTTGCACCGAATGTTTCGGCAGCCGCACTTAACTCCAGTTCACTAATTGATAGAACACTAGAAAGCGGAAATTTAAATGTCATGGGGGAAGGTCCGGCGGGCGATTTGTGTGTTACCGATAAATATGTTGCTGTAGCTGACGCCATAAATAACAGGGTAATAATTTGGGATCACATTCCAACCACAAACGAAGAACCTTATGATGTTGTAATTACTGGACTTAACGGACCAATGGGAGTTTTTACTGACAATACAAAATTGTTTGTAACCGATACCTTTAATAATCGAGTTTTGATGTGGAATGAGATTCCCACTGAAGATACCGTTGCAGGCACAGCAGATTTAGTTTTGGGACAGGATAACATGCTAAGTGTAGGCTACAACAGAGGGGAAGATCCCGCGGCCAACAGCATGGGTACACCAATGACAGTATTTTACGACGGTACACGTTTATACGTTTCCGATGTAAACAACGGACGCGTTTTAATTTGGACAACACTTCCTAACCAAAATGGTCAAGACGCAGATCTAGTTTTAGGTGCTGCGACACTTACGTCAGCTGCAGATACTTATGGCTCCAGTACGTCTATTAACAGACCGAATGGTATTTATGTATATAAAAGCAAATTATATATTTCCGATGGAGGCATGCAAAGAGTACTAATCTGGAACTCAATTCCGGACTCGAATGATAAAGAAGCAGATCTAGTGCTAGGACAGGAAGACTTTACAGGTTACGAGGTTAACAGGGGACATGATCTTCCCGCAGCTAATACACTTGCATACCCTATGGGAATAGTAATTCAAAATGATGTTTTGTATGTTGGCGATCCAGGTAACAATAGAGTATTAATTTGGGATACTTTGCCCACACAAAATGGCCAAAATGCTACTGGAGTTTTAGGCCAACCGGATTTTGTATCTAACAACACAAACAATAATAGTGAATCAGTAAATTCTGCTGGATTCAATCAGCCATCTGCATTAGGTAACGACGGCGTAAATTTTTACGTTTTAGATTCAGGTAATAATAGAGTAGCGATTTACGATGACTCCATTGGAGGCTCAATATCGAGTGAAACAACGATTAAAACATTTAACAAAGATCTACGATGTTTATGGAGCAAACCCGTTAAAACAACTTGGATAAAAGCTGAAGCTACAACAATAAACGGAGTAAAAGGCGTAAATTTAACTTGGACACAATATGGTGCCGACAAAGTCTCAATAAAAATTGACGATGGTACAGGAAACTATCCATGGAGAATAGCTGACTCAACAAACGATGGCCATCAGTTTATACCAAATGTACAAAGCTGGCAGAACATAGCCATCAAACCAAAAAATCACTGCAAATCAGGAGTTGAAAGTGTTCCTGTGTCAGCCGACAAGTTTCCTGGTGGTTGGTACAACTTAAACTAAATTCGAACTTTAAGCGGCTAACAACGCCTTATAAAATTCCTCGCGATTACTTGGAGCTACATTTAACGGCTTAATCTTTTTATTTTTTATCAAATAGGCAGTTTGAATATTAATCTTAGTCAAAAAGTCGATATTATGAGAAATAATAATTAATGAACCTCGGAAAAAAGTTAACGATTTAACCAAAACTTCCACAGTAGCAACGTCTAAATTATTTGTAGGTTCGTCCATAATTAACAAATCAACAGGATTTGACGTGATCATAGCCATAACAAGTCGAACCATTTCACCACCACTAAGATTTTTACCAAGTTTATTGTGCTCAGCTTTTGTTCTGAACTTAAACTTACCTAATTGTTCCTTAGCAATATCTTCGGTAAAAGTGTTGTTATAAGTCATTAGGTTTTGGATTAAATCTAAATCTGGTTTTATTAAACTGTAGTTTTGATCGATATAAACCCAAGCCATATTAGCGCCCACATAGTTTTCGCCCTCAAGTTTAATGTTTGGACTACCTGCATAACCTGTGCCTTTTTGTAAAAGCGCCTTTATTAGTGAGGATTTTCCTGTACCATTATCTCCAGCCAAAACTATTCTGTCTCCGTATAAAACTTTCAGATTAACCTCGGTTAACAAAACTTTATCGTCAACTAAAAGCTTGTTATCTTTTAACTCGAAAATTGTTCTGCCCAAATTTTCTTTTGTGTTTTTAATATTCATAAAAGCTAATTTGCGTTCTTCGGTTTCAAATAATTCCAAATCTTCGGCAGCGTCTTCTTTTAACTTTTCAATAGCAGCAGTAATTGTGTGCATAGAGGAACCGGCCGAATTTTTACCTTCACTGAATTCAGTTTTATCAATACTTCCTTTTATAAATGCACGTTTTGCTTGATTAGCTTTGTTGGCACGTTTTTCAATTTCCTTTTGTTCGGTTTCTTTTGCGCGTTCTAACTGGTTTTTAGCGACTTCAAATTGTTTTCTTAATCCATTTACCTGAAATTCTTTTTGCTGAACATAAAAATCGTAATTACCGCCATAAGTTGTTATTGTTTGTTTATCCAATTCCCAAATTTTATTTATAACGGTGTTAATGAAAAATATGTCGTGTGAAACTACAATAAAAGTATATTTTTGATTTACAGGAGCCTGTATAAAGTCGATAAGAGATTTTATGGCTTTAACGTCTAAATGGTTTGTTGGTTCGTCCAAGATTAAAACGTCCGGGTTATGTTTTAGTGCTATTGCCAAGTTTAGTTTCATGAGTTCGCCACCGCTTAAAGTTTTTGCTAAAGCGTCAGTATTAATTGTTAGGCCAAATAGTCGTTCAACTTCACTTGGAATTTCCCACCATTCGGTATAATACTTTTCGATATATTCATACACAGTCAAGTTTTCTTGGTTAACAGATAGGTCTATTTGAGGAACGTAGTAAGGCTTGCAGTTAATTGAAATTTCGCCTTCTTCTATAGGAAGCTGTCCTGTTAAGAGCTTTAAGAGCGTGCTCTTACCACTGCCGTTAATGCCAACAATGGCTGTACGGTCACCTTTTTTAACGGTTAGCTTAACGTCTTTAAAAAGAAATTCTTCAGCACCGTATCTAAAAGAGGCGTTATTTAGTTGTATTAATACTTCTTCAGTAGGCATTGCACTAAGCATTATACAGGTATTTGTTGGTGTGTGGGAGATGGTGACCGCTAAAGGGAGTCCTTATAGAATAACTGCTGTATAATTCCAGTATGAAACTAACATCAATAAACCCATCAGACAATTCAGTAATTGGCGAAGTTGAAATAACCACCGCCGAAGAAATTCAAAACATAGTTGAAAAAGCGCACAAAGCAAAAGAAAACTGGAAAAACTTGGGTATAGAAGGGCGTAACAAATATCTTTTAAAATTTTATGACACTATTGAACAACATGCCGACGAACTAGCTTTACTACAATCAAAAGAAATGGGAATGCCCATTAACGAAGCCAAAGAAGATGTAGCAGGTGGAATTAAATATTTACGTTGGTACAGTGCTCACGCAAACGAATCCTTATCACCAGAGGTTACATATGAAGACGACAACGAAAAAAACGTTGTTTACTACGAACCCCGTGGTGTAGTCGCAGTCATAATTGCTTGGAACTTTCCAATGTCCAATTTTGTGTGGCAGTGCGGACAAAATTTAGTTGCCGGTAATGTTATCGTTTTAAAAACATCAGAAGAAGTTCCTTTGTTTTCCAAAATGCTCGAAGAAATTACCACGGAATCAGGTTTACCAGAGTGTGTATTAAGTATTGTATACGGCGACGGAATTGTAGGAGATGTATTAGCTCACCAAAATGTAGACATGATTTGCTTTACAGGTAGCACTAAAATTGGTCAGCAGCTATATAAAGTAGCAGCCGAAAAATTTATACCAGTGCTATTAGAAATGGGCGGTTCAGCTCCGGGAATTATTTTCGAGGATGCCGACATTCCGGCCGTTATCGACACAATTATTTTAAATAGATTCTTAAACTGCGGTCAGATTTGTGATGGTTTAAAAAGATTAATTGTTCATAAATCTAGGTTCGATGAAACTATTAAACTGTTATTAGAAAAGATAGCTGAGAAAAAAGTAGGAATTGCTACAGATGAAATTAATAATATGGGACCGCTCGTTGCTGAACGACAAGTAATCGCACTAGAAGCACAAGTTGCAGACGCAGTTTCAAAGGGTGCAAAAATATTAGTTGGCGGTATAAGGCCCGAAGGTTTAAACGGTGCTTTCTATCTTCCCACATTATTAACAGGCGTCACAAAAGATATGCAGGTTTGGCAGGAAGAAGTATTTGGGCCGGTTTTGCCCGTGGTCAGTTTTGAAACCGAAGAAGAAGCCATAGCTTTGGCAAATGACACAATGTATGGACTTGGCGGTTACGTTTTTACACAAGACAAAGCAAAATTTGAAAGGGTAGCCTTACAAATTAATACAGGAATGGTGAGCCAAAATAATTTAGGGTATTGTAAAGAATCAAATCCTTTTGGTGGTTACAAAAAGTCCGGTATGGGTAGGGAACACGGAAAATTCGGCTTTCACGATGTTACTCAAATAAAGATTGTTGCGATAGAAAAGTAACTTAGCGCCTACGGCGATTACGTATCCTATAGCTTTGACTTTTTCGATATTTTAGCCTAAACTACGGCTAATTAATCCAAATATAGATGTTAAAGGAGTGAGAATGAAATATTTTTATCGTGTTGATTTACCGGACTCCCGTAGAATGGGAAGAGAAAGAAGACATACCCTAATGGCTGTTTCCACCGGCGAAATAGATTTACTTGTGGAACCTAAACCAGGCCAAACGGTTAGCCCCAACAGTATTATGGGACAACTTCGAATCAAAAACATCGAAAACAACGCTAACAGGCCACAAACACTGGTTTTAGACGGATCTAGCCTGGGATTTTAACATGAATAATCTGTTTAATAACCCGGGTAAGACATACAACCACGGATTCTTTGTGGCATCGCGGCTTAAAGAAGGTCAGTACGGTACGTTAAAGATCTTCCGCTTTGTTAAATTTGATTATTTCCAAAATAGCGGAAATATTTCTTATGATGTATTTGGCGGAAGAATTATTGCTGCTGCACAGGAACCATCGTTTTTTGGTGAAAAAGAACGCGCAAAGCAACCATGTGCCCGAGTAGAAGTTTCGATGTACCTACCGTATTCCTGGAAGCACATCGAGGCAATTTCTACGACAAATGGTGGTCGAATACTTATCATGAAAAAACATGAGCCTGTCGTGGATTACGCCTCGGAAGAACGCGACGATGGTGAAAGTGTCGCAATACTATGCGATGATCGGGTAGAACTTCGGGATTATTTAACGAACGTTCTACTACGTATGGGTGTGCCTAAAGACAATATTGAAATGGTCAAAGCACACCTTCTCACTAGACTAGGAATAGGATAAATATGTAACGTAAAACATAGGGTATCATTTGCAAACAAAGCATTGATACCCTTTTTTGTTGACTCTAAAACTCAAAGTATCATAATTTATTAATGAAATTCACTAAAAAAACTAGGTTGATAATACTTTTCTGCGTAATAACAGCTTTGCTGGTTGCAATCGGGATATTCCTATATAAGTACACTTCCGGCGGACAGTGCCTGCCTGGAAAACTTAGTAATTCATGTATGTACCGAAACGCTCCTTTATTACCACCAGGACAAGCATATTAGAGAATCGGGCAAAAAATAGCGTCCTTATACTCCATGAGGATATAAAGACGCTTTCCCATTTTACTTAAAAAACATACCGGTAACAACCAGGCCGACCATATACACGAGAACAAGCAAGATGATAACGAAGTTAATCGGAACATCACCAAAGGCGTATTTTTTGTTCTCGGCCCTGCTTAATGCATGTGCCCCATACAGCGCGATAACAATAATGCAGAGTATGTACTTTAATAGCGTGTAGTACGGGGTAGTTGCACACGTCAGCATAACAACTAAGATGACTAAGACGCTTCCAATAAGTGGAAACTTTTCAATGATCTTAGTGCTCAAAGACTTACGAGGTTCAGCCATAGTTGACTCCTTTTCCATTTCAGATAGTTTAAGATATTGCGAGGATTTTAACAGAAAATGGGTAAAAAGTCTATACTATAGGGCAAACTAAACTGCCGAAACTAAAGTCGCCATTAACAATATCTGGCAACCTATTAAGGTCCTTACCGTCAAAAACAAAGATTGGAATTTCCGAATTCATACACATCGCAAAAGCCGTAGTATCCATAACCTTTAACCTCTTTTCCAATGCCTCTTGAAAAGTTAACTTAGTGTATTTAACCGCGTCATTACTTTTCTTAGGATCTTTGTCGTAAACACCATCAATAGTACTTGCTTTTAAAACCATACTACAATCAAGCTCTCCAGCGTATTGAGCAACAGCAGAGTCGGTTGAAAAATTTGGTTTACCTAAACCACCGGCTAATATTACTATTCTATGTCTATCTAAATGAGATTTCCCTTTTAAACGAATATAAGGTTCAGCAAATTCAGGTAAGTGAAAAGCAGTCATTAATCTGGTTTCAGTGGCACCATTACGAACAAATGCTTCTCGGAGGGCGATCCCGTTTATAACCGTAGCAAGCATTCCAATTGAATCAGCTTCAGCAGAATCTACATTTTGATTTCGTTCTCGACCGCGAAAAATATTTCCACCACCAACAACCAAGGCTAACTGAATACCAGTTTTATCAACCATTTGTATAAGCTGTTTAGAAAACTCATCGTATTTTTCAAAGTCTATGTTTTTGTCTTTAGAGGAAAATAGCTCGCCACTTACTTTTAATATATATCTTTTTTTGTTGGTGTTTGGCGTAAGCACTTGCGTAATTATAGCATGCGAAAAACAGGCTGTTTGCAAAATACTTTTGTCGGATGTAGTATTCGTGCAATCTTATAACCCTCACACCAAGAGGGAACCTATCGAAAGGAGAATATTATGTCTGCTTGGTGGTGTTACATTTCTTTCTCTGACCTGTTTAAGTCTGTGTATGGTAGAGAACCAACCCTCGGTGAAAAAGAAGACTTCAAAAAGTATTCCAAGGAACAGCTTAACCAATGGGTGATTGACCATATGGCCAAAGCCCGCGGCAAGTATGTGGCCGTAATGATGAATGGTTACCTGGCGTTCACGATCCTTCCGTACTATATGAAGGGTATCTGGGACAAAGCACTTAAGTTTGTTGAAGGTTCAACCAGATTCGATTACAAAACCACTTCCGGCGGCAAATACTGGTACGAGGTCGTGAATCAAAACGGCGTGCACACTGTAACCACACACTGGGATAATGGAGGAAATGATCAAGGTACCGGTACCATTACCTTAACAGCCGATGGCTACTTAACAAGATTTGTGCTCAAAAATTCCAGCGGTTCGGTGAACTCAGCCTACGATTTTAATCAAGGCAAGTTTGTACAAGCAGGAAATGGCGCAGAAAATACCCGCCAGTTTGTATCCGCCGGCCTGGGAGATTGATCAGCCATTGGTTAGAGAATATTATTACCTTAATCTACTAATAAAGGAGGTAAATATGGGCGGACCCACAGCTACAAATAATCCTTACGATGAAGGAGATTTAGGCAGAATGGGTGAGTCACATAGGCCAGATGGTGCGCACCACACATTGTATCGCCCAGGTACACGCATATCATGGGATACAGATGCTGAAGGCAATTATGTTGGCGGAGGACACACGGTAGAACCTGATGGAAAGATAACACAATGGTCACCTGCCGGAACAAATGTCGACGGATTTGACCCAACCTGACTGACCCGCTAAACAAGCACAGTTTGTGCCTACTATTTTGCACTCGATGAACTAATCATTTATCGGGTGCATTTTTTTATTTATAATTGTCTTAATTCTATGTTATTTAATTGAAAGGCAAAAAATATGGATAGCACTAATGAAGTAGTAGTTTGTCAAAGTTGCGGAATGCCAATGATGGCAACAGAAGATTTTGGAACAAACAAGGACGGATCGCAAAACGATGAATACTGTACATATTGTTTTCAAGATGGCGAATTCACATGGAACGGAACTTTAGAAGAGATGATCAATAAACAGGCAGGAATGGCTACACAAATGGGCATGTCCGAGGAAGAAGCTCGCAACATGGCCACTGATAACTTACCAAAATTAAAACGCTGGTCTAAATAGTAAATAATCAGCTAATTTAAAGTTATTGCTCAAATATATTAACAAGTATTATGATTATAGGTAGCCCATGAAACCTTTTTATCTTAAACTGCTAGTGTTTGTAGCATGTAGTTGCGTTTTTTTTAACGCAAAGACTTACGCTGCAATTGACTTTACCCACCCTTCAACAATTAAAGCCTGGCCCGAAATTCTTTTTAGCCAACCACGTTCTGTAGCATTAGATAGCCATGGAAATATGTATGCAGCTGACTCCGGAAATAACAGAATAATAAGATATGAAAACTCCGCGTGGACAATTTTTGCTAATTCAGATCAACAAAATATGAACACTCCGTTTGGAGTATTCGTTGACACAAATGACAATGTTTACGTAGCAGATACCTATAACAATCAAATTCAAAAATACGATGCTACAAGTGAAACTTGGGTAATAATTGGAAGTGGTGGAAGTGGGCTAGGAGAGTTTAACCAACCTTATGGCGTTGTAACTGACTCACAAGGAAATATTTATGTATCAGATCAAGGGAATAATCGTATACAAAAGTTTGATGGAGAGACCTGGACAATAATAGGCACTTCCGGAGCGGGTGTTGGACAATTTAACAGTCCTCGTCAAATTGCTATTGATCCACTAGATAAACTTTACGTAATAGACACAATGAACCAAAGATTCCAAATGTATGATGGTAACGATTGGCACGCATTCGATAGTGCTAGTAGCGGAATCGGAGCACTATCATACCCTTCAGGAATAGCCGTAGATAACAACAGAGAAGTATATGTATCTGATACATCTAATGGCCGAATTGTAAGATTTGATGGCGAAAATTGGTCAGAAGTTTTGTCAGGTAGTTTTGACTACAACTACGGAATAGCCGTAACTCCAGATGGTAACAATATATTTGTAGCAGACACAGGAGCACATTCTATAATCAAATACGATATTTTTGAAGATGAGCTAACAACATATGGTGGTTACACTGGAGCAGGAAAGTTTGATAACCCAACCAAAATAGCCACTGATAAAAATGGTCATATTTATGTGTCTGATTCAACTAATAACCAAATACAAGTGTTCGATGGCACAAACTGGTCAACTATTTCTACAACTGAGGACAGAGAAGATTTTATGCCTTATGGTATTGCGGTAGATTCTCACGGAGTTATTTATGTTACAAATCCGGAAAACAGAAACGTAATGACTTACAATGGGGAAGACTGGTCCATTTTTCAAAATTCTAACGAGGTATTAGATACTCCAATGGGAATAGCTGTTGATAAAAACGACAATGTCTATGTTACGGATACAGATTTCGGAAAAGTTTATGAATATATAAACGATACATGGACTGAATTAGGAACAGACACAACATTTGATAATCCTGTGGGCATTGCTATAGCTGAAAATGGTGATGTTTACGTTGTTTCTTCTGGAGACAGTAGTATTAGCGTTTTACCCGTGGGTAGTACAACTTGGAACGTTGTTGCCCAAGGAGAAGGTTCTGATCCAGGACAATTTGAAGGCGCTTCAGATATTGCTTTTGATTCACTCGGGAATTTATATGTCGCTGACGATTTTAATAGTCGTATACAAATGTATAACGGTAATACGTGGCAAATCTATGGCACTCCAGGTATAGATCTTGGCCAATTTTATAAACCTTACGGAATAGTTGTAGATAAGGATGAAAACGTTTTTGTTACTGATAACGCACGAAGTCGCGTACAAGAATTTAGTTATTCAGAAACACAGTCAGCAGCTGCAAGCTTTAAAACATTTAAAAAAGATACACGCTGCCTATGGAGTAAACCAGGAAAAACGACTTGGATTAAATTAGAACCGGCAACAGTAAACGGTGTATCGGGCATGAACTTAATTTGGACTCAATATGGTGCCGATAAAATTTCTGTAAAAATAGATGATGGCACCGGAAATTATCCATGGAATATTTCAAATATGAGTAATGACGGTCATGAATTTTTGCCAAACGTTGCAAGTTGGCAGAATATAAAAATTAAACCAATAAATCACTGCAAAAGCGGAGAGTATAGCGTTCCTGTTTCGGCCGATAGCTTCCAAAACGGTTGGTACAATATAAAATAACTTGAATATTTACTCTAATGTAAAAACTTTAATGGCGTCGTGAGCGGTTACACTGTAGGGTATACGCCCTTCAAAGCCTGATTTATCTCGATAATCAAATGATTGAACGGTAACAAATTCAGGTGTTGCCGTAACTTGTAGAATATTATTGTGGCCAAAAAGTTTTTTTCCATTTTGTGTCTCTTCAACAAATTCAGAATGTCCCACAGTGATATTACTTTCAATAAAGCCCATTTCTAGTAAATCTTCTTTAGTTACAGTCTTATTCCAACCTATGTCGGTTGCTTCAGGTCTTTCCATTACTACAGCAACTAATTTTTTGATATCAACACCTTTTTCTTTTAAAAGTGTTAATACATTTTGTATATTTCCAATTTCGCCATAACCAATGTGCGCAAAAAACAACGAGTCATTGTTTTCACCAACGATTACAGCGCAATCAGATAATATAGCCATAACTACATTTTCCTTACCTTTAGATAATTCTAATAAAGATTGCTGATCCGAATGAATAACTTGCTGACCTTCAGCTGTAATAAGTCCACGTGTTACAAATGACGGCATTACTTTTGCATTTCCCTCAACAGATTCTCCATGAAAATATCTTTCAGGTAATGCCTCTATAACTTGATTTGGATGATTGGGCAATTTATATAAAATTCCGTGAACCTTCGGCAAAAAAGTATATTCTCTGGCGTCGTAATCCGTATGGGTGACACGATTTTCAACAAAAACTCTGAAGGCTAAATCTGTAATTAAACCAGCTTTCTCGTCAAGTGTTGAAGCAACTTCATTTATTGATCTTAATTCCTCACCAAGAAAATCACTTGTTGGTTTTTGTTCGTCTTTCATTATTACAGTATACCCTTCAGCAGAATATCAATAAAACATAAAACAACTTTTAACTAAAGAAGTAAGATATAAGTATGAATAAAAAATTATTGATACCAATATCATTATTAATAGTAATAAGTTCTATTGCATTAATATTTACTCAAGTGGAGCTACAAAATCAAAAGAAGATAAAACAAATCCAGGAGCAACAGGCATTAAATAATGTTGCAGTTGATCCAACAACATATTGGAACACGGCAACTACAAACGTTGAAGGTAGTACATTCAAATATCCCGAATTAGGCACAACATATATTAACGCGCAAACGTGGCCACCTGAAGTAGAAATTTCCAGCGACATTTTTTCTTGTAAAGGCGAAATAGCAACCATAGCCAGTAGTGGTACAACGTACTGTATACAAACTACAAGCGAAGGCGCCGCAGGCACAATTTTTAATAGCTATAGCTACACCTATCAAAAGAAAGATAAAGTAGTTAAGTTCACATTTACACTGGGATTTCCACAATGCGCTAATTACGATGATCCAAACAAAACAGCCTGCAAATACGAACAAAATAACTTTGATCTAAATAAATTGATAGATGCGATGGCTCAAACTTTGAATTTATAGTTGATACTATAGGACCATAAAGGTATAATGTCGACGTTGTCAAAATCAGACTAATAGATAAGGAGACGAAAATGCAAAATAAAGTGGATTATTTGTATGAGCGTGCTCACGCGATGATGAAGTTAGCAAAACTTCATCTGTATACAACAATTTCGGTGGTGGATACACAACAAGAAGTTCATATGTACCACGGAGGATGGTCAGGAGATAAACCGCTTTTAGCATCAAAAGCATCAATTGTTGGCCCCGGGATGGAAGCGGAATTACGAAATACGTTGGACCCAAAAGAAGCCATCGCAATGACACCTACCGAGAATTTTGCTTTAGGCTTCGGCTATATGGGTGGCGTCAGAGTAAAACTCCATGGAAATAATGATCTTCATGCAATTGTTTCCTGCCGTGGCTTATCTCAAAGAACCGATGCTATGATCGCGTTAATGTTAATTCACGGACTCAACAACGACATTGTATTGCATCATGTAGGTTTCATTTATCCTACATTGAGAGATATGAACCTGGCTATTGAGGCGGCCGAAGATAATAACCATGTGAAAGCGATTAAAAAAGTAGTAGACGCTAAGCAGCGGTATTACTTCAAGATTTCAGGTGAACGCAAGCAACGACCATGTTGGATTGAACATTTTTATAACGAAGCGCAGCCAACAAAAGCAATTTACTGGGACTTGGTCACACCAAATCCTCTAAAGTTGTTGGAATTCATTGCAAATAACACGCAATCCAAAATCAATAAATATAACCCTGATCAGAATGATGCGATTGGAGCTATTTGGGAAGAACACAAGAACGATACAACACTGGGCATAATAGTCAGATCCAATTGGTGGGACATCAAGTAAAGGAGCCTCAAAATGTTAGATACAGCAACCTTCAAACAGGTAGCATCAATGATAATCAAAGAACTCGATGAAGTAGAGTCAGGCTTAGGACGTCTTGCATTGAATTATTCCACGGCCCTTGTGGAATATGTGGAACGTCGAGGAACAAAAGATGCAGTTCTTGAAGCCCTGAATAAACTCCCGATTATGACGGCTATGCCAGAACCAGCCGCGCGATTAATGGGGGATTTGTTTAAACTCGCCATTACTTATCAATTAAGCGCATAGCTAGAGTTATTAAAAGGCACCATTGCGTGGTTTATACCATCTCTGGTGCCTTTCTTTTTTTTGACTAAGGCCCTATAGCATGATAATATCCCGTGAATAATCAAACATAAAGAGATAAAAAGGAGGCATTATTGAAGAGGACTAAACGTTTCAGGTAAGACAAATTCGGAACTTTGAAAACCCATGACTACAAAAGAAAGGAAAATGAGATGAGCAAATTTAATGCTATTGTACTGGCCTTCGCGCTTGTACTTTCGAGCGTGTTCATCGGTGGTGGAATTGTAATCGGTGCAACAATCGTTGCTTCAAGTATGCCGAAAACTTTACTTACCACCACGAGCCAAAATAACCCAACGTCGGCGCAGATGAATGTTTCCGCATCCTATCGGACGCAGAATCAGAACGGTGGCAATTCTTGCTGCTGTTGTTGTTGCTGCTGTTGCAATTGTGGATGCCCAACTCAGGTACCTACGACCGTTACGCCAGTTGTAACAACCACGATGACTGAAACGGCAACAAACACCGCAACCCCAACGCCGACTCCGACACCTACGTCAACTTACACACCGACGCCAACCGGAACCATTACCAAAACAGTGGTAACGTACACACCGACAAGCACCAGCGCGCCGAAAACGGATACGCCCACACCTGCTCCTACTTACACTCCAACGGGCACAACCGCACCAAAGACAGATACACCAACTCCGGAGCCAACTAAAACCGGCACAGGTGTACCGACTAAATCACCAGAACCCACGAAGACTCACGAGCCGACTAAGTCCCCGGAGCCCACGAAGACTCACGAGCCGACCAAAACTGACGAACCAACAAGGACTCCTAAACCGACAGATCCTTGTCCGACTAAGTCACCGGCGCCAACCAAAACTCACGAGCCTACTAGGACTCCAAAGCCGACAGATCCTTGCCCGACTAAGTCACCGGCGCCAACCAAAACTCACGAGCCGACCAAGCCCCCAAAGCCGACAGATCCTTGTCCGACTAAGTCACCAGCGCCAACCAAAACTCACGAGCCGACCGAGCAGCCAAAGCCGACAGATCCTTGTCCGACTAAGTCACCAGCGCCAACCAAAACTCACGAGCCGACCGAGCAGCCAAAGCCGACCAAATCTCCCGAACCCACAAAGCATGTAGAACCCACAAAACCATGCGATGGGGATAAGGATAAACCTGGCAATGACGATCACAAGAATCCAGGCGACGACAAGGGAAAACCCGGCAACGATGGTAAACCCAACGATAACGGTAGCAAGCCAGGTGGTGACGACAAAGGGAAACCCGGAAACAACGATAAACCCGGGAATAATTCCGACCAAAAACCATCCGGCGGTGATCATCAGGACACAGATAAACCCAAAAATGACACATCTGTGAAACCTGCTGAAAATCATCAACCCGACAAACCCGCAGGCCAACAGAATCACGACCAAAATACAGGTCAAAACAACGGCGGCGGTGATAAAAAAGGAGATAAGGAGGATAAAGGAAAAAAGAATAAATAGTTAATGTTACAAATAAGCCTGATATGACCAAAAATCAAATCAGGCTATTTTTTTGCTTAAACACACTAAGTTACATCAAAAAAATAACCCGGCCTTAAGTCTTTTGACAGTAAGGTCGGGTTAAGCTAGCTATTCTGCAGTTGCGAGATCAGGATCTTCGTCAGGCTTTGCAACCGGAATGGTTTTCCAGGCGACACGCGGCGAAATGAATCCCCAGCCAAAGAAAAAAAGTATTGCTTCCGTGACGCAAATCGAAAAAACTGCATCCTGAAAGCTTGATTTGAAAAGCAGGAAAATCACCAGGCCAACTAACACCATACTAATGATGAAAAGAAAAGCCAGTGAGTGGTACATGGACTGCTCGTAATTGAGCAGATGCGTGTACAATTCCTCATTACTCTTGTTAATTTGGTAACGCAAACTTGACATTTTTAGCCTCCAATTGATTTTTGGTTTAATAACAATCGACGTAATTTACCACGCTATAGGTTGACCTGTCAATAATTATCACGTATAATCCCGATATCCTATAAATGAAAGGAATTAAAAATGACGGTTCATTGGAGTAATACGTTACAAGGAAAGCTTTTAATTCAAAAGGCATTTAGTGATGCTGGGTTACCCGAAGTCAGAAGCAAGGGTCTTCCAAAAGGCGTCTACACGAATCAGAAAATCTCCGAAAAATGCAAAACCTTTTCGGATCTGATTGCACTGCTTAACCATTTAACTGCTGATGCAACACCGGAAGTTAAACGCGAATTTTTAAGTTTGGCTGTGAATGTAAATAATAGTAAAACAGCCTAGTTTAAAAACCCCACAAAGGACAAACCCAAAAACGTTTGTCCTTTTCTTTTTCGCACGCAACATCCATAAACCCTACACCTTACCCAACCCGTAACTACGCGCTATAATTAACCTCAGCATATGTATAATTCGATTAAAAAAATTCTACTTTCAGAAATAAGTCTCTATCAAAAACTTTCAAAAGATTTACAAAAACTTACGATTTCTTATTACCTCTACGCAATGGCTTACACATTATTTTTTATTTTTACAAACGCGTATCTGTGGCGTAATGGCCAAAATTTATATTCACTATTTATATATAACTTTTTGTACTGCATCGGACTTCCACTTGGCTTTTATTTAAACGGATTACTACTGCGCAAAATCCAAACTGCTCCTTTATATTGGTTAGGTTGTTTACTCGAAGGAATAATGGCAGTTTGCATAGTTGTTTTTCCATCTATAAATTCAAATGTTTTAGCGATTTATGGATTTTTTGCTGGCATTGGTTCCGGCATTTTTTGGGCTAATAAAAACTATATTGAACTAATTTTAAGTAAGGGTGATAGCCGCGTTTACTATGTAGGACTAGTTAGTGCTGGTGAAATGATAATTAATATTTTTACTCCATTTTTAGCAGGCAGTTTTATTGCTTTTGCCTCAATTTATGGCCTTGAAACATTGAACCTGTCATATAAGGCTTTAATGCTTGTGGGATTAGTATTAGTTGCAGTATCCGGCTATATACTTCAAGGCATTAATGTTCAAGGGAATGGCCATGAAGAATTAATAGTTCAAAAACCAACCAAGAAATGGAAAATGGTAAGAATTTACAACATTTTATCCAATATCGCTGCCGGAGCGGAGTTTGTAATACCAAGCGTACTTGTATTGGTACTCGTAGGAAAAGAAGGAACTCTTGGTTTGGTAAATTCAAGTACAGCACTATTTTCCGCTATTTGTGTTTACTTAGTAGGCCGTAAAGGAGCGAGTAGAGAAGTCTGGAAAATGGCAAGCTTGGGTAGAATTTTAAGTATTTTCGGTGGATTAATACTAGCTCTGTACTTTGGACCTGCCGCAGTACTTTTATATATAGGCGCTTTTACAATTGCTTATGCCCTATATGGACCATTAAGTTACCCCGTTGTCATGGGGATAATGGATGAAGAAGATAAAGGAAAGAGTAAGTACGCTTTTATTTGCGATAGTGAGCTTAGTTATAATTTTGGTCGATGCCTGGGCTTAGCACTGATACCAATTGTAGCATTACTTGATCAAACAGCAGCGCTTAGGTTTATTCCTTTGATAGTAGGACTGATTTCGATATTTTCAATTGTACCTTTCAGATACCTAAATAAGTTTGTACACGTAAAATAGTCCATCTAACCAGCATTAATATAGGTCAATATAAGCCTGAAATTAAGTTGTTAAAGAACGCTTACTACAGGTTGAATACTCCCCATCACTATGTTACTATAAGCCCCAAGAACTTTGAAATCTTAATAGAATCGAGGACTAGAAATGAAAGATAAGAAAAGAAGGATTTATGCGATCCTAGGATTGCTCATTTTCCTTGCTGTTTCGTGCTCTCCGGCAACTATGGCGGACACAACGGTATCAGGAAACTCGAGCTTAAGATATGTCTGGACTCAGACATATAATCAATCCATGGCACTCTGGCGTGGGGCAGCCGACTGGGCACCATTTTTGGTGTTTTTGGCTATCCTTGTTACCGGGCTTATCATTGCGGCGTTTTTTGCTGCAAATTCCGGAGCTGGTGCATTCATGGGCATATCAGCCGTTTTCTTCGTTATCGCAACCTTTTCGTCAATTTCGACGTACCAATCCATTACGGAACGGGCGCCGGGAGAGGTGACTAAGGCTGCGGATTCTGCATCCCAAGGAGGGCTTGCAGCAAAGAAAGCGGAAGTTTCAATGAGGTATGCAGAACTGCTGAACTATACGTTCACGGAAATGCTGCCTCTTCAAGGTGTCGATCTCACCAAAAACTCTATGCTGGTTAAAGTTTGTACTGGCAATAGAGACGCTGACAGCACATGCCCGGAATTCGAGCACGTGTACGATGTGGATCCGTATCAGGTATGCGTAGGTTGGGACGACGACGACGATACTTGTAATGACTGGGAAACGAGATGGCACCATCAACACGACCCTGACGTTAAAGCACTTTTACGCTACGCAGGGCAATCTAACCTACCCGACATATACGCAACACCCGAAACAAACCTGGTACCAGATGCTGGAAATGCAAACCACCCGTTGATGTTTTTTTCTGGATGGATGCTTCCTCCAAATTATCAGGACCTTTGGTATTCAAATTTCAGGACAAAATTCAACATGGTCGACTACACAGCTCCTGTCGACTGGATGTATTACGTAAATTTACAGACGACTCGAGGATCCACGTCCTGGCACCAATATTCAAATCCACTGCTGGCTACCGCCAACGCCGGATTTATTGGTGATCCCGCTATCATTGCAAAGCTACAAGCGGCACACATGCTGCTGGAGCCACGCGATTTGTACAGCCCCGCCAAAGGAAACACGCCAACTTACTTTGACTTTGTTTACCCACTCGGTAAATTTGGAGCCGAAAATGTTGACTGGGCCGGTTTTACCACCGACGCGCAGAACGTGAACATGTACTACGGCAACGTACTGCATATTTCAAACTCGTTTGCGTTTGTTTCCGAGGAAGAATTGAATGCCACGGGCGTTTCGCTGGATGATCTCGTCTACAATATGCGGGCTGATCTCTACAACGGCAAGTGGAAAAAAGTGTTCGGCGATAAAACGCTGTACACGATTATGCAGCAAAACACCATTCTGACGACGTGCGTTGTCAGTAATGGACCTGATGGCCGCTATATTAAACCAGCAGGATGCCGTGTAATGTCTGGACTCCCCATAGGAAACGAAACCTTGAAAGAGGCTATGGCTTCCGGTATTCCAGATGAACTACAGAAAATTCCGTTTACACCGGAAGGGTTTTTTGGAAAGCCCGCTTTAATCATCGCCGCCGATGGCAAACTGAGCCTAACCGGTACTCAAGGAACCCCTATGGGACTTTGGGAAAGGTATGGCGCTAAGAAGCCCTCAATGGAGGATAACTTCAATTACCTCATCGACCGCGTTGTATTATCTCAGGACGAAATAAACCAAGTGATTTCCGCAGCTGTTTCACAACAAGCGGCAATTACCGGGGGATTTACGTTCTGGCCAACACTTATTCTCGTGATCGAGTTAGTGTGTGGCGTCTTGTTCGGACTTATTGTCTGGACTCATCAATAGTCAATATCCAGTGAAATGAGGAAGAAATGAAACTCAATTTTAAGAAAATTCCGTATTTGCTCTTTGTAACGCTCATCACTTTGATGATGCTGGTATCCGCCTGTGCTCCCGCACCGTCTCCTGCGCCGTTAGCCACACAGTTTACGCAGGAAATGAAAATCGCGTACATGGAGGCTGCGAAAGTTTACAGCGCCCATGTCGCCCTTGATGTGGAGAAAACGAAGCAACTCAAACTGTACACAACCCAAATGGAAAATGCACAGTCTGAGACCAAAGACGAGCTGGCTGTAATGAAACTTTGCTACAGCAACTCGCAGGAATTCTTTATTGCAGCTTTAACGGGCGCATTTGGCGATAAGGGCATGGGCCAGGAAACGCCGGCGCTATTGAATATGCTGCATGTTAATCAAACCTATCCTGGGGATGTGACGGAATGCCAAAAGCACGCGACAAATATCGCCGTATACATGCGATCAAACCGTGCTCAGGCCATGAACATCAAAGGAGAAATTTTCAGGATTGATGGTCAAATCTCAAACCTGGAACTTAGCGATCTGAAGACAGCCGTGATTATTGATTTTTATAATAAGTACGGCGCCGATATTCAGAAACTGATCCAAAGTGGCGACAAAGCTTTTGCCACATTTGTTGGATCACAAAATGCTGACCAGGTTCTGCCGGCGCAGTTTATGGGATTTCCCACAAAAGCGCTGCAGGCTGAAACCCGCGATATGAAAGTTTGCTCGCAATACCAGGCAATTCACGATGGCACTCCCGAAGGCATCGCGATGTTACCCGCCGGAAAATATGCCTATATGTATGGCGTATCTTTGGATTCAGTGGCAGGAATTTGCACACTGTATCAATCGGCTGCTGAAGGTTACAGTAAAATGATTACCACACCTTCGCTGGCCGCCCTTCAAAACCTGCAGCAAGGTTGCACTTCGCTGATGCCAGGCGAATGTGATGCAACAGCAGAACCCAAAAAGAAGTAAAACGAAAGAGAGAGAAAAAATATCATGGATGGAACTACGTTAAAATATATTTTCAGCGGAGTTGCAATAACAATCTTCGCAGTGGGCATTATCTCGCTGTTTTTGATGATGCCAAATTCAGTACAAAAACGTATAACCAAAGCAGACACAGCCGGTTGGGGAATTGCCGCATTTGGGGCATTGTGTCTCCTGGCGTGCTTACTGTTCTGCTCCGGTACAGTTACACCGATGTACCGCACCTATGACCTATCGACATTCCTTGCAGAAATTTTTGCATGTATGGCGGGTGCTGGACTGGGCCTTGGAATTTTCATCGGACTTCCCGACAAAATTACCGACCCGTTTCTTGATCAGCGAAATATCTGGAAACTGCTGATCGTTCTAATCGTTATCCTTACAGCCGTATTTTTCTTGCTGCGCTGATAACAAAAAACTAAACCAAAGGCCGTAACTATTAATATACTAGTTGCGGCCTTTTTCTTTTTTTAAATTAAGTTTGACAATAAATTTACAAAATATAGAATTGCCACAATATTCATATAAAAATAGGAGGAGTTAAAATGGGAAGAATTATTTCGTTGGTTTGTGAAAGTATTGGCGTTGTTTTATGCGCACTTGCGGCATATTTTACAAGAGAAGCTAATCCGACTTTTGCAGGAATAATTGGAGGCTTTGGAGTTATCCTGCTTTCATGGATCGTTATAGATATCGTATATAGCCCTGATGCTAAATTGAAGGACGTGTTCAACATGCAACATCCTATATTCCACAAAAACTGGCCAATAATAATTCTTTTTGGATCAGCCGCAATATTTTTGTCAGGATTTGTGGTTATAAACTTTTATTTAAGTTTCATTGGAGTAATTGCACTTGCGCTTGGTTTTTTTGTGTCAACAATTGCCATAGCCATAAATAATACAGAAAATGAGTTTAAACACAGACATTAGAAACAAAAAAATAAGCACCTAAGAATATAAATAAACTTAGGTGCTTTTCCTTTTACGGCTTGTTGTTTTAAGGACCTTCAATTCTGCATTCTATTTGGCCAGGACGTTCCAACTTAAGAACTTGCCAAATAAACAAACCTCTGCCAAGCAATGCGGACATTTTCGTACGATGTTCAAAAAACCAGTCAGCGGAGATAATTTCGGCGGGCAAAATTTCCGTCAAGCAGGGAAACAACTTAGCAAGTCGGGGATTTACAACTGTAGACCAAGTATCTCCATTTACAATAACTACCCAAGGAATATTTCCTGCTGAAAGGTATTGTACTTTAAAAATCAATATACCATTGGGCAATGCTGTGTAAACTTCGTAAAACTTGTCCAAGGTAAAAACCTTTGATGGGATTACATCCGTTGTGGCTAGTGCCTTCAATACTTTCACTATCTCTGCCATAATCTCTCCTTTTCATTTTATCCTTCAATATACCCGATAGTATATCACGCGTTAACAAGTATCCCAAGTTAAGTACAGCTATTTTTTCTCAAAAGCATATACTTAAAATATAGTGCAAAAGTATTATCAAAAACTTAAAAAACCAAAGTGGTCACCTCCAGCTTGGATTTTTGGTCCTGTTTGGACTGTCCTTTATATAATCATTGCAGTAAGCTTTGGAAGCGTATTTTACGATACATTTTTGGGAAAAATATCTTGGCTAATCACGTTACCCTTTGCCTTAAATTTGATATTTAACTTTTCTTTCACATACATTCAATTTGGTTTAAAAAACAATAAACTCGCAGCAGCAGATATTATTTTAGTTTTATTTACAATACTTTGGGCGTTTATTGCAATCATGCCATACAAACCATGGGTGGTATATTTAAACATTTTTTATTTGTTGTGGGTTTCGTTTGCTACAACACTTCAATTGACCATAACATTTATGAATAAGAGGTAGTAAAATTATTCTATGTCTGTTAATTCTTTTAAAATAAAATCTTCACTTTTCAAAACACTAACCATAGTGTTTTTACTATCTCTAACAATGACTTCAAAAACATATGCCCGTCCAAGTTTAGAGGTATCAATTAACGAGTCAACACAACCTACAGTTAATGCTCCAGTGGATATAACAGGTACATCAGGCTTTGATAGTAGCAACGTATTAGTCGTTTATATAGATACTATAACTAATTTTCACGTTTTTAATACTCAAGGAAATTGGACTGTAGAAAATCAAACATTCGGTGGGGGAACTCACAGAATAAGAGCAGTGTTATTTAGAACAAATTGCGTACTTAATGACGATTATTCTGTATCCTCGCCATCGTGTATGACAGAAGCAGATACCACGTGGACATTTACGCTCCTTGCGCCACCGACTGAACCAACGCACACATTTAAAAAAGATACACGTTGCCTAGATTCAAAACCACCACTAATAACATGGTCCAGTTACAATTCTCAAACTGAACAACTTACATGGTCTGCTGTTGGCGGAAACAAAGTTGAACTAAACTTTGGATATTCCAAAACCTTTTTACCATTTAAATTAACACTAAAAAACGACGGCCACGAAAAAACAGGGCTCGGATCTATTCTTGGATGGTTCGGTGGCTACTGGAAAATGAGAACCATTAACGGATGCAAGACCGGAAATTGGTCTGACGTATACACTAAATAAACCTTCCCAAATTTGACATAAATACTAAGTGATGCTAACCTTTAGCTTCGTTAAGCACTATAGGTGTATTTATGACTAAACAAAAAGCATCAGAACAAGAAATAATACTACTTTCCTACAAGGTTATTAGAGCCGTAGGTAAAAATATTAAGTTTAATGAGACTATTGATCACGAGCTTAGTATGTTGCAGTTACGAGCTTTAATGCTTATTGCCGACAAAGAAAATGTCACAATGAGCCAGTTAGCAAAAGAGCTTAATGTTAAACTACCAACTGCAACCGTTCTTATAGACAGATTGTTGGTTAACAGATTAGTTGAAAGAGTAGACGACGAAAACGACAGAAGAAAAGTTTTGATTACATTAACTACAAAAGGTAAAAAAGATTTAGAAAAATCAACCAAAGCTAAGGTCGAAAGAATGACCTACGTATTAAATGTCATTTCAGAACAGGATAAAAGTAATTTGTTAGAAATTTTAAAAAAGTTGTATCAAAAACTTGAAAAGGAAGGTAAATAATATGAAAACGCGTATTTCAAAAAATTTAATTATTTCGCTAGCCATTATGGTAGTAATTGCTACAGGGACATTCTTTGGAGTAGCAAAACTTATTACAAAAAGCAAAAATTCAGAAATTAAATCTGAAACAGTTAACCTTAAAGCTGTTAATTCACAAATAATGGTAGAAGGATTTGTTCGTTCGCAAAACGAAGCTTCATTACATTTTCAAACAGGAGGTAAAGTTGTATACCTTCCATTTAAAGAAGGAACAACCGTTAAACAAGGCCAGACCATTGCATCACTCGATACATATACAATCCAAAAACAACTTGAAGCAGCAATGAATAATTACGATGCCGCAAACGCAGCCTACAAACAAACAAAAGCTAATGCTAACGATAAAGTATTAAAATCCCAATTAGTTTATCCTTATGACTACTATCAAATAGCTGGGATAAAAGGCGATGAAAAAGCAGATGCTATTCAAACAGCAGTAGATCATTTGAGACAACAAAGTAAAGACAATGTTAATAATGCAGCTATTCAAATAGAGTTAGCTCAGTATGCTTTAACACTTGCATCAATTAACGCACCATTTAACGGTGTTATTACTCACGAAGATATAAATACACCATACGTAATGGCTACACCTTCAACAACCTTTAATATTATCGATCCAAAAGCTTTGGTGTTTAGAGTTAATATTTCTGAAGATGAAATCAATTATGTAAGTGGAGGAGCTAAGGCAACAATAAAATTAAACGGTATGCAAGACCAAACTTTTGACGGAACCGTTATTAAAATTTATCCGGATAAACTTTCTTTGCCTAATGGAGAAAATGTATATCAGGTCGATATCGCGAGTGACCAAATCCCAACACTTGGAAAATATAAACAAGGTGGTGTTGCATTTATTACAAACATTTATGATAAACAAGTTTTCTTAGCACCAACATGGCTGATCTTAAATGGTCAAAATATTTGGGTTGAAGAAAACGGCAGCGCTGTATTAAAACAGGTTGTTATCGGAAACGTAAACGGTGCATATACCGAAATAGTAAGTGGATTAAACGCTAACGACAAAATAATCGTTGATCCATCAACAATAGTTAGCAAAAAGTACTTAGTTTTATAAGGTATATACACTTAAAAAAATATTATGAAAAACTTATTAAATGCATTAAAAAACAAAATATTCGTAAGAACATTATTAATTGTTTTGGCTATTGGAATTATTTTCGGGACAACATTATTTTTATTAAAAACAACATCCAGAGTTTCTATAGAAAACTCTCTTGTTGATGCACCAATAACATCATTGTCAGCAACCGTGCCTGGAAAACTTATAAGTGTTGACGTTATCGAAGGTCAAAAAGTTAAAAAAGGTGACGTTTTAGGCGTTGTTGGTTCAGAAGTTATTCGATCTTATTCCGACGGAATAGTATCAAACACAAATCAACAAATAGGAAGTATCGTGTCCGCACAAGTTCCGGTTGTTCAAATGATAGACACTACTCAAATGAGAATTAACGGAACCATAGACGAAAACAAAGGTTTAAATCAAATTAAAATCGGACAGGTCGTTTCATTTACAGTCGATGCCTTACCTGGAAAAACTTTTTGGGGATACGTTGATGAAGTAGGTGAAAGTGCTAAACAAACACAAGCTGCATTTTCTATTTCAGGCACACGTCCAACACAACAGTTTGAAGTGTTCGCAAAATTCAATTCAGAACAATATCCTGAAATTAAAAACGGAATGTCTGCAAAAATGACTGTGTTCACAAAGTAACAACCGTTGTCTAAGCACAAAGAATAAACTATGGCCGAAAAAACAGTATTTCACAAAAACCAATGGGTAGTGCTTGCAACCGTAATGATCGCCAGTTTTTTAGGGCGACTTGACGGTACTATTGTAAACCTAGCCTTTCCAAAAATTATTAAAGACTTTGGTATAACTGTTTCTCAAGCAAGCTGGATTTCAACAGGCTACATAATTGCAAATGCGATTTTTGTTCCAATATTCGGAAAGCTCGGCGACTTAATTGGAAGAAAAGCTTTATACATTTTTGGTATAGTTGGCTTTGTTGTAACCTCAATGTTAGCTGGATTGTCTTTTAACTTACAATCTTTACTTTTATTCCGCGTCCTTCAAGCTATCACCGTTTCAATCGATTATCCAATAGCACTTTCTATTGTTGCTCATACATTTCAAGATAAAAGTCAGAGAGCTCAAGCAATGGGCTTGTGGTCAGCAATATTTGCTGTTGCCGCAGTATTTGGCCCATTATTGGGCGGTCCTCTAATAGACACATTCTCATGGAGATCAGTATTTTATATAAACGTTCCTATCGGAATGATTGGTACTTTTATGGCTATTAAATATATCGACGAGCCAGTCAAAGAAGTTAAAGGATTGAAAAACTTTGATATTGCAGGTGCACTAACTTTAGGACTTTCATTGGGAGCTTTGGTTTTAGTATTAGATCAAGGTCAAGGTTGGGGATGGGGGAGTGCAAACAGTATTATCACTTATATCGTCACTACTTTGTCATTTGTTGGATTTGTACTTATTGAGCAAAGAGCTAAAGAACCGGTTGTAGACCTAAAGTTTTTTAAGATTCCGTCATTTAGTGCAGCAATAGTAACTTCATTTATTTCATTCATGGGAATGATGGGCGGAATGTTTATTCTTCCAATTTTTATACAAAACTACATGGGATATACGGTTACTCAAACAGGCTTATTATTTATACCAATGGCAATTGGTATGTTAATCGCTGCGCCACTTGGAGGAAAACTAGCATCAAAATTTGAACCAAGATATCTAGTTGCAGTAGGAATGTTTATTGGTGCAATAGCCATGGCTTTGTTTTCTCAAATAGACGTTAAGTGGACCGGCGTGGATATTGCAATACGCATGTTTGTTATGGCTTTTGGACTTGGTTTGGGAATGTCTCCATTAACAAATGCCGCTACATCAACAGTACCTGTTCACGAAATCGGAATTGCTTCATCGGTTTTAGCATTAGCACGTAACATCGCCGGAGCTTTTGGTATCGCTATATTTGCAACAATCCTAACCAACAGTTTTAACAGTAATTTATTAGCTTTACAGCAACATACAATTATTAACGCGCATTCTCAGGCTATATACGGTGAAGTTGTAGCTTTAATGGCCGTCAAGGCAAATATCTTATCTTTTGCTACGGTATTTAAAACTGCAGTAGCATTTATGTTCGTCGGAAGTTTATCAGCATTATTTGTTAAGGAAAGTAAACGAGACTTTGAAGGTGAAGAACCACTTATAATGATGGAGTAGATTCAGCTTTTTGTACAAACTGCTTATTAACCCAGCCTCTTGTGTATTTAGTATCATCTTTTTTCATATCAACTTCTATCTCAACCCAATCGGCGTCCGCGGATTCACCATATTTAACTGTATTAAACTCAACTGGAGTGATACCAATAACGTCAGAGCTTAATCCGGGCTTTGCTCTAACATTTACTCCATCGGTATCTGCCGGTGCAACAACCTTTACGGAAGAAGGAACTGTAATTAAACCAGTGCTTACCCAACCACGGGTGTAGTTAACACCAGCAACTGTTAAATCTATTCCTACTTCTGTCCAAGTTCCAGATTCAGAATATTTTATTACCTCTGTATCCTTGTTATATCTAATTAATACTGGAGAAGTAATATCAGGTTGTTGTCGTACATTTACGCCGTCGGAATATGAAGGAATTGTGATTACTACATTTGTACTTTGAGCTCCCAATACAGATTTTTCTGTGGTTATCTGAGTTTCGTTTGGTGCAGAATCAACATTAGTTGGTTCTTCAGCTACCGTAGGTGTTATTTCCTTTTTAATTTCTTGTGGAACAGACACAGGTTTACTTGGCGTTAATCTTGTTAACATAAACCATACGCCTGCACCCATTACAGCAAATGAAGCTACAGATATAAATACCAATTTTAGTACATGGACATTCATCGATAGTTTAGCAAATGTTGGCTTTGGTAAAGCTGGCAACACAATATTTGGAAGTACTTTCTTTTGTTCTGGTAAATCGGGCATTCCAATGCTGGTTGTTGTTTCCTGAACCTCATTTTTAACTTTTCCTTTAGGTTTAAATGCACCCAGCAAGAACTTGGTATAAATCAAAATAAATCCAAAGGCAGCGAGTAATACAAACACGATTCCCCAAATAGATGAAACTTGTGCGCCGCCAACAAATCCTAATAAATTCTTAGATGACGCTGATTGCGCGACTAATGATTTAAGTTCTCCCATTTCAAGCTTAATAGAACTTAATTGCGTCATATTGTCTCTGAAAGTTTTGATACGATCTTCTGGTGTATAAGCCTCGCTTTGCAAACGTTTAATATCGTCAAGTCGTACGACGATATCCGACTTAAGAGTTACACCTTGCGCAAAAAACGAACTATCTTTTAGAGGAACAGATAAATCTTCGGCTTGCATTCTTAATGAATCCAATTCAGTTGTATTTATTTTCCAAACATCCTTAACCTCAACAGCTACTATTTTTGTTTCACCAGGATTTAATGGGAATAAACCACTAACAAAAAATGCATCTTCTTTTGAATCAAATTCAACATTCAAACCTGTATCTACTTTAATTAAATCTTCTTTTCTGGTTTCTTTAGGTAGATAAAATTTTAGAGGAACTGTTTGTTTAGAAATAGTTGATGGGTTAGTAATTAATGTTTTGAAAATTACCGAGCCATCTTCAAGCCATGTTTTTACAATTGGAGAATTTGAAAATTTATCAAGTAAAACTCTGTTAACATCTACAACAGCCTTTAATGCGTAAGTTGTATTTTTCAACTCTTTCATATCTGAAGAGTTTTGTTTAGATAATTTTAAAATCGAATCTACGTCGGGAACTGTATTAACCTTTTCTATATCATCAGAAAGATTTTTAACCTTGTTATATATATCGGCGGCATCATAAGAACCCCACTTGCTTAGTAAATCGTCAAGTCCGGTTCCCGATGTATTTAAATTTGCCAATGTATCTTGAGATTTTTTAATACGCCCAAAAATAGTAGGCACTGTTGCCGCGTCAGCTTCGGTACCTAAGGAAGTTTGAAGAGCTAACACATAAGTTTTTAAATTTTGTAAATCTTTATAAGCTGTTGTCGATTTTTGGTTATAATCCAATTCACCCTGAAGTGCTATAGATGTTGTATAAGCATTATTTGCGGCATTATACAAAGATGAGGCATCTTGAACTCCCCATTTATCCTTTAAACAGCGAATATCACCAAAAACAGTAGTTGTACTTGCACATCCGTCTGAAATAGTACCTAAGCTTGTACTTATTGCGCTCATGGCACTAGAAACCTGAGACAAATCTAGATTATTCCAATTGGTTATTAGTGAGTCAACATTCGTATCCACCGTACCTATAGATGTTTGCAATGAATCTACTTTTGTGGAAATAGAATCTGCTGTTGATTGTAATCCGGAAACACCTGTTGCAATTTGCGTTAGATTTTTAGCAGAGGGTCCCATAATTGCTGATTGAGAAGAAGTAACTGCATTTCCCAAGTAGGTTTTGTCTGCGAGCATTTGTGCTAAAAGCGTTGAAGTATCAGATGTTTGTTGACCTAAAATTGCAGCTTGTGCTCCAGAAACAGAACTTGAAACTGCACCTGTTATTGTGCCCGTTGCAGCACTTTGGCTGGCAATTATTAAGCCCTGTGAACCACTAACAGCGCTGGTAACTGTGCCTGTTCCTGCCGTTATTGCACCGGTTATTGTTGATGTGTCAGATGTTTGTTGACCTAATATTGCACCTTGAGCTGCCGATACTGAACTTGAAACTGCGCCTGTTATTACTCCTGTTGCTGAATTTTGGTTTCCGATAATTGCGTTTTGTGCAACGGAAACTGAACTTGTAACTGTACCAGTATTTGAATTTTGATTTGCTATAACTAAACCTTGTGAACCTGTGACGGCGCTGGTAACGGTTCCTGCCAATGTAGAAGTATCTGATGACTGTTGTCCAAGTATTGCGGCTTGTAATGATGCAAGCGTACTTGTTATCCAACCAGTGATTGTATTTGTGTTAGCTGTTTGATTTGCGATTACCAAACCTTGAGACCCAGTAACAGCACTTGTAACGGTATCTGTATTTGAATTTTGATTGGCAATAATTGCGTTTTGTGAACCAGACATAGCACTTGTTACAGTGCCTGCTAATGACGAGGTATCGCTTGATTGTTGTCCAAGTATTGCGGCTTGTAGTGCGGCGAGCGTACTAGTTATCCAACCGGTAATTGTAGATGTATTGGCAGTTTGGTTGGCAATTACCAAACCTTGTGATCCTGTAACTGCACTGTTGACACTATCCGTATTGGAATTTTGATTTGCAATAATTAATCCTTGTGAACCACTAACAGCACTTGTAACTGTTCCGGTATTGGAATTTTGATTTGCAATAATCAATCCTTGAGAGCCTGCAACCGCGCTGTTTACGCTAGCCGTATTGGAATTTTGGTTAGCGATCACTAAACCTTGTGAACCTGTGACGGCGCTGGTAACTGTTCCTGTATTTGAGTTCTGATTTGCTATAACCAACCCCTGTGAACCACTAACAGCACTTGTGACAGCTGTTTGTGATGCAGTAATGGATGAATTTACTTCAGATTTAACAGCTAATTGTTCTCCTAGGGCTAATGTTGCAGAAGTTAATGAGCGCGTACCGTAATTCCAAATGTTATATAAAATATTTCCTAATACATTTCCAAAAGTTCCTGCGCCTGTGTGATCGCTGGTTTGTGAATCCCAAACGGCATTGGCTACTTCCGAGCCAGATAATAAAGTTGTACCAATAACAAAAGATTTATCGATACAAATTTTATTTTCTCCAACAGGAGTACAACAAACTGTTGTGGGATAAAGTCCTTCGGTTTGAGCACCGCCAACTGTCCAGTTAGATGAATACCAACCATCTCCCGCACTGGAAGAAGTCATTATTGAAGGAGGATCGGCATAAACGCTTCCAGATGAAGTACGACTTGTAAGAATACAAATACCCGCAGTTGTAATCGGCGAATATGAATCGTCGTATAAGAATTCACCGATTTCACAACTACCACCGCGTCCACAGCGTTGGTATTCGGCAGGAGCTGCCATAACTTTAGAGGCAGCCCCAACATAGAGAATACTAAAAAGTACTCCAAAAATAAGAACTTTTAAACTTTTGGGCATGCGCACATTCTTCATTTTCCTTAACTTTCTTTTTTCTCCTGTCCTTTTCCTTTATCGCCTTTGAAGGCATTTCCTACTTCCTTAACTGCATCAGCTAATCCCTTAGCAAACTCTGGAAGCTTTTTAGGTCCAAAAATAATCAAGAGCACTACTGCGACAATGATAATCTCCGGTGTTCCAATATTTTCTATTCCAAACACAAAAATGCACCTCCTTTAAGGTTGTCCAACATTTAAAAACAAAGTTAATTCATATAATAGTATAAGTGGAATTGTAAGAATAAGTAAGGACAAAATGTCAGTGGGTGGCAGCAAAACTGCGATTATTAACAAGATAACATATGCGACTTTTCTTTTTTGCACTAAAAGCTGTCGTGACAACAATCTGAATCTTATTAGCGCAGATAAAAACAAAGGCATTTGGAATAAAAGCCCGGTCAAAATTGCTGTCATAATTACTTGAGAGAAAAATCGTTGTAAATCCCAAATATTATTCAGTCTAAAGTCGCTGGAAAATTTAGAAAAAAGGGCAAGCATTAATTGATTAATCCAAACACCAAAAGCTCCTCCCAAAATAAAAAGAACAAGACTCAAAGGAACAAAAGACATAATTAAGTGATATTCCTTATCTTTAAATGCAGGTCGAATATACATGTAAATTTGATATATTAGCACAGGAGTGGCAAAAAACAGGCCTGTTAACACAGCAGTGTAAATAGAAATTTCAATCATTTGCCCTGGAGAAGTTAAAACCATGTTAACACCACTGAAATTAAATATTTTGAGTGCCAATTTTAATATTTGTTGATTAAAAAGTAATCCTATAGCCGATCCGGCGAAGAATAAAATAAAAACACTTATCAATTTTTGACGAAGTACCATAAACTCTTTTATGAAAATTTCGTACGTCTCGTTTTTATCATCCATACTTGTATTAATGGTACAATATTGTTAGCATGGAAACAAGCAATTATGCCCGTCACAATCGATAAATTATTAGGAAAACCGTTACTACATTCTCACCAAATTGGTGATCTTTCTATCACTGGTGTTATTGACATAATAAATGCTGTTACCGTTACGGGAAATACAGCTGCAGACGCAGGAACAGTAATTCTGGCGGACGCCTCTAGTTCGCTAACAGGAAATATAACAATTACACTTCCAGATGCCACAACTCACCCAAATAAGGTTTATAAAATAAAAAAAACTGATTCAACGATAAATACTGTTACCGTAGCTGGTGCAGGTTCGGATAAAATTGATGATGGAAACGCAACCGTTATATTAGCATTTCAAAATTCTGCTATGCAGGTTGTCTCTAAAGGTACCAATTGGTATATTATATAGGGATTATATTTAAAAAGTTTTAAGGAGAATTTAAATTGTCATATTTTGAACAAACAAGAGTCGCAGATAGTAGCGGAACAGTTATAAACCCAGCTCAAGATGAAAGTGTTTCCCTTTTAAGAAGAATTGTTAAATTATTAGAACCAAGTGCTGTATGTGATATCCAGCAAAGACAGAGAGTTGTAGTTGAAGCTGCGGCATCAACAGCAGTAACAGGAACTTTTTATCAAAGTACACAACCAGTCTCTATAGCAGCACAACCTGTTGATCAAAGATACGAAATAATGGACAGAGCAAGAATGGAATATGCAATCGGAATAAGAAACAACATTACGTTTTAATAAAAATAATTAATTTATGGCTATTACATTAAATTTAAAAAATTTAGTTGATCAACCGGTATGGGAATGGTGTAAATTAGCACCAGTCGCTACCAATACAAACATCTGTGCTACATGTTCTCCTCCTGGAGCACCCAGATACATGTATTACTATACTGCAGCTACGATGTATCGTTATGACACAATCAACGACACATGGCACCAATTAGCTAACGGACCTGTAACCGCGGCTGTAGATGCACCGTTACGCTATTCCAACGACGTCGGATATTACTCAAGAGTTTTAGCTTCACCTGCACCAACTACTACAACTTTTTATGCAGCTGCCTTAAATGGAAAAGCCTTAAAGGGATTAAAAATAAAAATCTTATCAGGAACAGGTGCAGGTCAGGAAAGAACAATATTAGATGTTGGTGAACCTATAACGTATGACTACGGGGTAGCAACTGCGGGCGCGACGACATCGTTAACAGATGCAACAGTTAATCCACCTATTTATAGACTATGGAAACCAAATCAATGGCGGGATTATCAGGTTAGAGTTGTGTTAGGCACTGGTCAATCTCAGGTTAGACGTATTTTATATAATACTTCAACCGTTCTTACCGTAGCAGACCCAGCGTATTTAGCCATTGATCCTTGGGGAAATCCTCCATGGACCGCACCCGGTGCAGGTAGTGACTACTATATTGAAGCTTCCATGATTACAGTCTCCGTTGCTTGGGACGTTACACCTGATGCCACATCAAGATTCGTTGTTAAAGGTGGCGGAATTTGGTTGTTAAATTCTGCAGCAGCTCCATGGCTTTCACTTTCCTATTATGATGTAATTTCAGATTACTGGCACGTTAAATCGGTGCAGTATAACTTTTTAAATGCTGCAGCTACTGATTTGGCTACAGAAATAGTACACGACGGTCCATCAGCATTAATAACAGGCGTTACAGCAACAAGTGGAACGTCCAGAAGATTAGTAAACTCCGGTGCTAATATGGTTATTAATCAATATGCAGGAATGCAATTACGCATAACCGCATCAACCACCGCAGCGAGTATTGGCCAATATCGAACAATCATAGCTAACGATGCCACATCTTTTACGATAGGAAAAAGTTGGCTTTCTAATCCCGCGAATGGAGATGGCTACGAGGTATGGCCAGACACCGACAAGATATGGTCTACGTATGCTACACATTCAGCCATGCAACAATACGGAATCGATGCAGATCATTGGACAACGGGAACACAATTAGATTGGGGTATTTGTAGAGCTATTTCTTTATCAGCACCAGGTCAAACTGGAGACAGAGCACACGGTGTGGCTGCAGGAGGTGTTGTAGTTTCCGCCGGAGGATTAGTAGGTAATACAGGAGGCACACAACCGGTTACAATTGCCGCAGGAGGCAGTGGTTATTTTATTGGAAATATTTTGACGGTTAACGGAGGTGGTGGTACTACCGCAAAGTATAGAGTTACAGGAGTTGATTCAGTTGGTGCTGTAACAAGTATAGCTTTAGAAAACGCGGGAACCGCGTATAACACTACCGGATCAACAATTGTTACAACAGTTTTACCAGCAGGAGGCACGGGATGTACCGTTTCGTGGGCATCAGGCGCAACTACAAACGTTGCCGCGGTTACAACTATTCTTTCTACAAACTTTTTAATTGGTGACTCTGTAACCGTTGCGGGCGCTCTTGCACCGGCAGCTATTAACGGCGCTTGGCCAGTTGTCGGTTACGATACAGCATTAATTTTTAGACTTTCAGTTGGAGCAACAGCCACAGGTACAGCAACCGTAACCCAAGCACAAACTACATTAATCATAGTTGATGCTACAAAAAATTGGGCACCAAGTGAACTTGTAGGCAAACTTGTATCCATACAAATTGGTGCAGGTGGCTATGTACGAAGAATTTCGGCAAACACCTCCACAACATTTACAATGGGCACTCTAGTTTTAGGCGCCTCTCCAGTTGATGGTACAACACGCTATATGATTCAAGATATGAAACCCTTTGGAGTTGACTCAACCTTGCCTAAAACTTCGTATTTTCCACCAGGAGCCACTTCAGGAACACCAAATCAAGGAACTTGGGGTGTTTGTACATCAACAGCCGGCGATGCTAAAACAATTATCGACGCAACAAAAAACTGGCCGGTAAACTGGTTTAACCAAACATTACAAACTATAGTGTCAGCTAGTGATGCAACAATTCAGGTATCAAACTCAACAACTATTACAGACTCTTCAAGCCGTTTAGCAGTATTCACAGTAGGTATGTGGATTAAATTAAGTGGCTTTTCGCAAAGTGGTAACAATAGCTGGTTCCAAGTTGTAACCTCCGCGGCAGGTACTTTAACAGTCGCGTCTGGTTTAACTACAGAATCAGGTTCCGTTATAAGAACCATAAAAGGAACCGACGCAAGACTTGTACAAATTGTCGCTGGGGCAGGGGCGGGAAGTCAGGCAGCGATTTTGTCTAACACCGCAACAACGCTTACATTAGCTACAGCATTAAGCGCCACGACAGATGCAACAACAGTTTACGAAATATTAGATTGTTACGGAGTTGCTACAGGAGGTTCCACAACAGCAATTATTGATTACACACAGAACTGGCCATACGCATACTTTGCAGGTCACAGAGCACGAATGCTTGCAGGTCAGGTACCAGGAACCGCAAACCCAGCTGAGCAAGCTGTCGTAGCCGCAGGACAGAACAGTCAGACACAAATGTCCGCTTTTGGTACTTCTTTTGGTTTTACCATTGGTGCCACAGCAGGCGCAGATGTTTACGCTATTTATCCAATAACACCTCGTGGTACTGGCTTACATTTAGATAGATTATATGATCCAAGCACTTCTAATATGAAGGCAAGATTTATGTATTCTTTTAGAGGTGGTGCGGCAACCGAACTTAACAGATACGATATTCCATATGGAGTTTGGGAAACGATCACTCAGTTCCCAAATATGGAAACATTAACAACAGGTTCTATGTACAGTTATGACGGCGTCGACAGAATTTATTTTACAAAAGAGGCTACTGGTAGAATTAACTATTACGATATTGTTACTAACCTTGTAATGCCTTCCGCAACGGTTCCTTATGGTATGGGTACAGCAGTTATTGGTAATAGAATGGAAATTATAGAATACGCTGATCCTACCGCATCATCTTATCCAAAGGATCATTTAAGATACCTTTACGTTATGAGACATACAGGTAATGAAATGTGGCGAGTTTTGTTGTGGTGGTAAGTTTATATTGTTTTAAAGGCAGCAGAAAAGGAACCGTAACCTAAACTCGAAGCTTTATTTGTCCACGCAGTTGCATAAGCAACACCTACGTTATTAGCCTTAGTGGCGTAAGCAAATGTACCATCTCCAGCATCTTTTAAAATATACCAGTCACTACCGTTATAGTGAATAAATCCATAGTAATGTGCTACTCCAGTTTCACTTGTATCACTAATGCCGTAACTATCCGTTGGATCTTTTATTGAAGGATCAATCTTTGTACCTGCTGAATCCTTTATCGAAATGACACCAGGACCAGGCATACTTCCAAAAAATGCGGCTGCAGCCTTTTGAGGATTCATTAAACATAAAACGATAGTGCCAATTCCCGCACCGGCTATAACCTTAATAAATTTACGCCTAGTTTCATCCTGAACTAAGTGTTCTTGCTCAAAAATTAAGGTATCGATTGCTGCAGGTGTATCGGTTGCAAAAGCGTCAGCCTCTATAACTTCTTTTTCAGGGGATTTTTTAAAACATTGAATCAAAAGCATTAAAAAGTTAATAAAGACCGGTAAAAATAAAAATACAAAAATACCATCAACTAGGTTTTTTACAGCTAACAACTCTACAACCAATATGACTAGTGAAAAAATAAAATTAATTACTACTAAAGTAATTTTTACTTTTTTTAATCTACCAAAAAGACTAACAGGCAAATAAAGAGCGATAGGAAGTAAAAATAAAAATAAGGTTAAACTGGCAAATGAATTCAAATTCTTAAACCCTACCACTAACAGGGGCAGTGTTATGAGCAAACAATATAAGTTCAATACTATTTTAATAATCTTCATTCTTTCGTTGTACTAGGTAATTCTATTACCAAATCAGCCTGAATCCAACCTAAATTCCCAGGTTCTAGTTCAATCTGATACCAACCCTGGGCAGTTTTATAATAAAAAAGTAGATCATCTGAAGGAACAGTACTAATAATGTTGCCACCATTGCTTGGCACATCGTATATATTTACTGTAGTCGTAGGGTCATTGACGGTTCTAATCATTCCCAAATAGGCAGGTGCATCTGGGGTAGGGGTTACATTTGTAGAAGGTTCAGAAATTTTAGATGAAGAATTATTTGATATTTTTGAAAGCACTATTGCGAGTTGTTTATTAATATTTGAAATTTCAAACGAAGTCGAATCAGAATTTTTAACGCTTTCTTTAAAGTTTGAAGATTTTGAAATAATTTCCGATTGAGATTTTACAAGGACAGAAAGTTCTTTTAAAGTTAGATAATTGTAATAAGTGACGCAAGATCCCGCTATTATAACTAAAACCGTAACAATAATTCCGGATTGCACTAGAACAGGTTTTGCCTTTGAAAATATAGCACTAAATTGATCCCCCAAATTAAGGGTTTTTCCTTTAAAATCTAAAAATTTCATTACTATTATATTAACAGCAATTTAGCTATATACACAAACTTAAAATGGATTAATTTAGGGTAAAAAAAATACATAACACTAATTAAATTAAATACCTACTATAGGACTACAAGCAGCGATATATTTGTGACCTATAAAAATGGGCACACACTTCCAAAAAAAATGTATGCCCAAGCAAAACTCTATCCTAAAGTTAGTTGAATGCAGAAACCGGCCAAAGGAAGAAATACTCTTTAGCCTTAACACCATTAACATCGTACTCATCGATCTTGTCCCCAAGTCCAGTACTGATAGTACTGTGGCACCAGAAAATCACATTTCCAGAGGTGTCGTAATGTACCTCCAAAAGCGTAAGTGTCCTGCCGTCGCCTTCTTCTAATCTTGCCTCGGCTATAACTTGCTTACTGCCGTCAAATACAACCGCCTTGGTTGCAATTCCGTTATACATCAACGTCCGATCGTCGTATCCATAGAGTACGGTGAAATCAGAAAATTCGTTGATAAACGTAGGCATGATGTCCGTAGATAACAGCAGCTTGTTACTCGTATAACTTAACTTGCCGGGACCCTTGTAAAACTTCGGGTTAATATTCATGGACACCTCGTAAGTAATCACATGAGTATCCTTTGAAATGCCCATCGAACCCGCTATATCATTTGGGTCCATTCCTTTCCACAGCGGTAACGGGTCAGGCGGTGGGGGCACGGGAGCAGCACCAAGTGCGCAGGCCGAAATCAGGACAAACACAAACACCAACAAACCTATCGTCCAAAACCGATTACGAGTTTTCATTACCTTCTCCTTTTTTTGGGGTAATATTTGTGCGGCGAGTATAGCACAACAAGGTATAATCGTTTATATATAAATTCTCACGCGAAACCAAAATAGCTATAATAGTGGTGCTTGTTGCTACAGTGATTTATTTTGTACTCAAAAGCGCTACACCAACAAAAAACTCCTCAAATATACAGCAAACTTCTCAATCTACATCTGCAGTAACAGCCACGCCAGCTAAAACCTCTAAATGCAGCTTAAACGGAACTCTACCTGATCCAGAATGTAATCCCGGCACAATCGATCCAAACGTAACCCAGGAAAACATAAAGACAACTATTTGCGTTTCAGGATATACCGCAAGGGTAAGACCAAGCGTTACTTATACAAACAAGCTGAAAGTGCAGGGCATTAAGGATTATGGATACGACGACACAAAGCTAGCTGACTACGAAGAAGATCATATAATACCTTTAGAGATTGGTGGAAACCCAAGCGATCCAAACAACTTATTTCCTGAACCAATTCAACAAGCAAAACAAAAAGACCAAGTAGAGAATTTTTTACATGCGCAAGTTTGCAGCGGAAAAATAACTTTATCGGAGGCCCAAAAGGAAATTACAACGAATTGGTACGAGGTCTACGCGACTATAAGTAAATAGCACCAAAGGACCTATAGGTTGCAAACGAATTGGGCACATGCTAACATCATCAAAATAGACGACGATAAAAGGAGACAGCAATGAAAAACGGTGACTTAATTATGCACTTGACCGACCTGGGAAGAGCCGTCGGAGGTAGAACCGACATTCTTGACAGTATCAAGGTACCAGAAGGCTGGGTGGTAACACTGGATGTACCAGATGGCTTTTGGCGCATCTGTAACACACCGGCAATTCCACTCAAAGCAATCAAATTTTTTGGCATTTTTCCAACTCCGGCATCAAAAGAAATGACAAGACTGATTAAACAATATGGCGCCAAAATAATGATGATAGTAATTCCCGATGAGGATACGTTTGAATGGTATTCTTGCGGTCCAATTCTTTTAAGCGACCTGGAACGTACTGATAATCCGGCAACGCTCTTGGATGAATCCTGTGATCTTATTTTGGAAGACAACCAGGAATTGGCAGATATGAAACGTCGCGCCTACATGATGTTAACCGGAACAACCGATACACATTAATGAATCGACCGGCATAAAACCCTCTTCGACAAAATCGCTGAGGGTTTCTTTTTTATTAATTTCTAAATCTAATTAGGGATTTACGTTAAAAACTCGTCCGACCAAAAATCCAACAAGAGCTGCACCCATACCAATTGCTACCATCTGCAAACCTTTGTGCAACCAATTACCCACGTAAGATTTTGCCTCATAAACACCGGCCGCAAAAAGTGCCAATGCAGAAACAACAATACTTGCTATCAAAGCATCTGTTCTGGCTAGAAAAAACAAAGGTAAAATCGGAACAAACGAACCAACCAACGCTGAAAGTCCAACCACTAACGCGCTATTTACAATGCTTGAAGTATCAACCTTTGATAAATCCAATTCCTCTTCCATCATTATATTTACCCAAACTTCTTTATCAGAAACTATCTCATCCACGATATCGTCCAAAAGTTTTCCCTCAAAGCCTTTTGCAGAATAAATTTTATATAATTCTTGTTTTTCTTCTTCAGGAAATTTTTCGATATGCGCTTTTTCGTTTTGTTTTTGTTTATCGTAAAAATCTTTTTGGGCTAGGGTAGAGGTGTAAGCAACGGCTCCCATGGAAACGGCCTCAGCAAAGGCGGCAGCCATTCCAGCTACTATTATGATATGAGATTCACCACCGGCGGCAAAAAGGCCAAGTACAATTCCCAAAACATTTACTAAGCCATCCTGACCACCAAGAAAAAAATCACGAAGCCATGATACTTTTGTTTTATGAACCAAGCTCATTTATTAGTTACTTTCCTGCAGAGCAGTACAAAACTTACAGCGCATAGCCTTAATGGGAATCATGCTTAAACATTCGGCACATTGCTTTTCAGTTGGCTCAGGTTTCACATCTCCCTTCATTTTTTTCGTTAGTCTATTCATTGGAAGTATTACGGCAAAATAAATTACAGCCGAAAGCAAAAGAAATGAAATTAAAGTATTCAAAAAATCACCGACATAAAACTTACTATTATTCAATGTAAATGAAACACCGGAAAAATCTGGAGTTCCACCGAATACTCCGATGAGTGGTGTAATTAAATCTTTAACCATTGCAGTAACTACAGCACCAAAAGAGACACCAATCACAACTCCAACTGCCATATCAACTACATTACCTTTCATAATAAAATCCCTGAATCCTTTTAACATTAGTTAATTTTCTCCTTAATTTTTTCAATATACGTATACCAGGCTTGAGTGGTGTTTTCTAAAAATCTGTAATGAAAGATATAAGCAATAAAAAGAACCATCAAAGGTAGGTCCAAAATAATTAAGCTTGGCGCACTTGAAAGGATAGTAGCAAAGCAAGACATTGCCATTACAATACCCACAAAAATCATAACCAATAAATGAATAAGCCGTTCGTGCTGAATTAGGGAAATCATCTCGCGGTGAGTACTTAATACATCTGCCCAAGAAGTTTCTTTTGATTTTGAGTTTATAAGTTGCTTAATTTTTTTATCGTAAACTTCGAACATAACTTCCTTAATGATAACAAAAATACAACGCTTAAAAAGTTCTTTTAACCTTGCGCTTTGGAATCAGTTTAAAGTAGGTTAAAGGAAACATAATAACCGCCATAATACCCAAAACCACATCATCACTTAAGCCCAGCGTGACAATCAAAAAGCGACCTACATGCATAAAAAGATATTTGATAAGGTGAAAAAGCATTTTTAGTATAAAAAACATGATTCTGAATGGTAAAAGGATTATGTGAAATAGTATGTGCACTTTAAAAGTATAGTCTAAGTACTATATGCTTGTATATCAAAATAAAGTGTGTTACATTGGCGCGCAGAAGAAGAAAGTCATTTAGAAGACACCGAGTTTTCACTCGTCAAAAATCACATCAGAAATATCAATACGTTTGAAAAAAGGAGCAAGGTTATGGAAACGAAAATGGCACGACCTAAATGGGGTGGTTTTACCACGCGCGATTTTGTCGAAATGGCGGGAATGGTTGTGGTTGCCGGTCTGTGGCAGTGGGGTTGGGCGCAGTTTATTTATGGCGCACAAATTATCCCAGCCGTGAAAGACCTCTTTGGCAGTTTTGGATTCAACGTCGTCAGCTTCTTAATCATCCTGCGGATCAGGAAACCTGGGGCTGCAACGATTGTTAAACTTCTGTCAGGCGTTGTCGAGTTGATGCTGGGCTCACCGATCGGCCTTTGGGTAATCCTTGCCGACGGAATTGAAGGCCTTGGCGTTGATCTCGCCTTCTGGTGGTTCCGCGGTAATATCAATATGGGCACGGTGATTTTGGGATCCTTAATCGCATGGGCCCTGGGATGGTTACCGGATGGATACCGCGATGCAGTGCCGTTAACCCTTCCTGGACTATTGGGATATTACGGGCCGGGCTTCATCGGAAAGATCTTCACCAGCGTCATGGTCTTCTGGGCATTGATTCCGATTGCAAAAACTGGGTGGGGCAAATTAACCGCATCTCAAGCCACCACTCCTGCAACCGGCTTTGTACCTGATTAAGAAGGCCTGGAGCAGTTAGTTATATATTCGGTGTCTAAACTGGCCCGTCGTTTTTTTACACAAAAAATGACGGGCCTTCTTTTGTATTGGAGGGTACTATGCAACTTTCAGTGAACAACCTTTCATACTCGTATATCAACGGAGTAAGAGCTTTAACAAATGTTGATATTCAAATATCTTCGGGCGAGTTTGTACTCTTATCTGGTCCAAACGGCGGAGGCAAATCAACATTGCTCCAAGCCATTTTGGGAATTTTATACGAATACTATGGTGGAAAGATAACAGGAGAAATTACCTTTGGAGGTAAATCGGTAAAGAATTTGGGAATTAAGGGTCTTGCCGGCAGAGTAGGTTTTGTTTTGCAAGATCCCGGCAGCCAGGTTTGTAACTTAACTGTAATCGAAGAAGCAACGGCAGCATTATGTAACTTTCTTTACCCTAAAAAAGAGGTAATAAGCCGAAGCAGAGATGCCCTTAAGTTAATGCACCTTGAAAATTTGGAAAATGTTTCTGTAGATACATTGTCGGGTGGACAGCTACAAAGATTGGCAATAGCGTCGTTGCTCGCACTCAGACCGAAAATTCTGATTCTGGACGAACCGCTGGCCAATATAGACCCAGAAGGTGTTGCTGATGTAATTGATGCCTTAAAGGAGATTAAAAAATCCGTAGACATCGTAATAGTGGCAACGCACTGGCTAGATCCTTTTCTTGAACTAGCTACACGCTTAATCGTGCTAGATTCCGGAAAAGTGACAATCGATACTGATATCGAGAAACTTCCAAAATGTTTTACGGCGATGAAAAAAGCCAAAGTGGAAGTACCACATGTCATGCAGATCCAAAGAAAACTCGCAGGTCTACATATTTTGACTCGAATCGTTAAAGGCAAGATTTTTTTGCCTGCTAACGTTACAGTGATGCCAGTTAAAAGACACAATAACGGTACTGGTAAAGATATCGTGAACCTCAATGACGTTTTCTATCGTTATCCAGACGGCACTTTGGCCTTAAAGGATATAACCGCAGTTATTAAAAACGGAGTTCGTGTGGCAATAATAGGACACAACGGATCCGGTAAGTCTACATTGGCGCGACTTGCTGCGGGCTTACGAAAGCAATCTAAAGGTAAAATTCAAACTTTGGCCAGTAACATCGCAATGATGCCTCAAAAACCTGGTTTGGGTTTTATCACTACGACTGTAGCCGATGAAATTGCTTACGGCACTACATGTTCGGCAAGAGAAGTGGCAATGTGGCTTGAAAGATTTGATCTGTCTAAGTATAAAGACACCTCGCCCTTTCAACTATCAGGTGGAGAACAACGACGACTTTCATTGGCGATTGCAACAGTACGCCCTATGGATTTGTTGATTCTCGACGAACCCACCGCAGGACTGGATGCACAACAAGTTCAGTTTTTCGAAGAGATCTTGAGCACCTTTACCGGCGCCTCGATCTACATCACGCACGACCCCAGGATAATGGGAAGTTTCGTGCAAGAAGTGATTGTGTTAAAAAACGGGGCTATCCAATTTAGCGGACACACCTCGGATTTGACCTCTCGCTTATATTCAGATTTGGGATATGCAAGCATAAATCCCACGGTAGCTTTAGCAATGCACTACCTAAGTGCAAATCTACCAACAAGTCCAAGCCAACTGGAGGTGCAAAATGCTTCTAGCATATAAACCGGGCAGATCCCTTTTTAACCGAACAGATCCACTAATGAAATTCGTATGGATTTGTATTATAGCTGGCTGGTTATACACACTGAGAGACATTAAAACAGTGTTGCCAGTTACTTTGGGAGTCACCATTTTTTCGTTTCTTGCCGCACGCGTTGATATTTGGCGGTACCTGAAAATTACTTTAATTATGGCTATTTCAGGTTGGGGAATGATTGTATACCAAGGTTGGGCCAGACCGGGGGAAGGGATTTCAATCTGGTTTTTAAATCTTTCATACACAGGTATGGAAGTTGGAATCGCTATAGTCCTAAGAACTTTTGGGCTTGTCGCATCCACGATTGCGTATTCCGTTAGCACCTCGCCTCAAGAACTCGAAATGTCGATGATAAAAGTAGGCATTCCATATAGATTTTCACGGATTGCCTACCTAGCGCTACGTATGATTCCAACGTATCAATATGATCTTCAAGCCATTGATGACGTACAAACGCTTAGAAAATCCAAAAAAGGGTTTGAAAGAATCAAGACAACATTGGCCGCGCTCTTAGCGACAGAAATGCGGAGCGTTGATACAATAGCTATCGCTCTAGATGTTCGAGGGTTTGGTGCACACAAAACACGCACAGAACTTAACGAGGTACACGTAAGCAAAAAAGGTTTAGCATTGGTAATCGTGACCATTGCGCTTATGATCGTACAATTGGTCTATTTTCAGTAAGAAAGGGAAAGGAGTTTGATATGCCATTCGTCGTGACGATTCCTCCGCATTTGCAGCATCTGGTAACAGATCAAGCTGGGATCATTGCACAGGCAAAGAGTGCCGGATATACCAGATACCTGCGTGGCGATATGCTAACAAAAGATATCGCGGATTTTGGAACACCGGGCCACAGATATTACCTTGATGTACCAAACAATTGCATCATTTTGGTTATCATGGATGGCGTTAATGCAGGAGAGTGGCCATTGTTAAAGGAATAGAATAGGGGAGAAGTAAAAAAATAGCAGGCTAATGTTTAATAAACACGAGCCTGCTTTTTGTTTTTCCGGAGCTTTTACTTTTTGTACTCCAGAACTGAATGCGTTCCACCATCGAAGACTTTTGTGAAATAGATTCCCTTGTCTTTCATGAGACCACATACCTCAACAACACGAGAATCCTCCACGACCAAAATGAGTCGTCCTCCTTTTTTAACCAACTTACGCGCGTTGTAAAGTACTTCAACAAGATGTCCACGGCTAATATGCAAAGGAGGATTTGAAACAACCAAATCATATTCTCCAGTCACACCATCCGGTCCATCTGCCAATACAACTTTGACCCTTGCAGCAATGCCCTGTAACTTTGCATTAAGCTGAGCCAAATTTACGGCGCGAGCATCAGAGTCGCTTAATACCGCCGTTGCGTTTTCACGTGCGCTTAGTATCGACAATGCAAGCGCACCGTAGCCACACGCCATGTCATATACCTTAAGCGCTGCCAGCTTATCCGCAGCAGTAATCTTAAAAACATACCGAATGAGCATTGCGGATCCGCCATCCACTTTTTCCGGGGAAAATAATGAGTAAGCGGTACGAAACGATATTTTTTTCTCCGCGGCAGTGCACTCAAAACCTGATGCATCTCCTACAAAATCTTTGTAATTCTGCGAAACCCCGGCAGTAACCTCAATCACCCTTGCACCACCTAAACCCCTCGCTACGACCTCTCCAACCATATTGCTTTCATTTATGTCCCGCAGCAAAGTTTCAATACCTTTGCTTTTGTGAGAAATAACGTAAACAATACCGGTACGAGATAATCCCAAAAGGTCCCGGATTTCAGCAAGTACTGTTGCGCGTGCCTGGAAAGGTTCGTGTACAAGAATTGCTACACCGCCCTTTCTTGAAGCTTTTGCTTCCACGGAAATTCGAATACGTTCTTCGACACCGTTTCCAAAAATGTTTTTTCTCAGTATCGGCAGTGTGTTTAGAGTCCACAGCGACACATCAAAAGTTTTGGCCTTAAACTGAAGTGCCAATAACACGGGCACCAGACCAACACCATTTTCACGAACAACAATTCTTTTTGCATAACGAATCCGTGGGTTTTTAATAAGATATTCCACAGCCTCACGAACTTCTGGCGCTTCCTTCCCCAATTTTACAATCTGAAGGCCCCCACTAAGAAACAACGTCGCTTCGCCTTTTATGGGGAGTTGCGCTGTCGTCTTTGCGGCCTTGGCATTGATCTTCTGGGTAAGTCTCTGGAATTCATATAGCATTCCTTTGCTTCCTCCGGAACCTACACCAAAACCAGAATCTTCTTCGAAATCACCGGCATTTCTACCTTTTTTTGCTACCATGTCACACTCTCCCATTTCCTATGTTAAGATTTTCGCCATTCTATCACGATTAACTGTGTTTTAGAAGCTTATAGTGTAGTAGAATAACTAAATGAAAATAAACGTAGTTGCTCACCCAAACTCCAAAAAACCTAGAATAATCACAGATTTACTTGAAAATATTCATATTTACGTAAATGAACCACCATTGGAAGGTAAAGCGAACAATGCAATAAGAGAGGCACTTTCCAAGCATTATAGTATTCCTAAAAGTCACATTAAATTAATTCAAGGTGACAACGCAAAACATAAAGTTTTTGAAATCTAATTCCTCCTTTGACAATAACTCTTTCATAAAGCAAAATGGGTAAATGCCAAAAATCAGACAACATTCTCAAGGCTCAATTTTTTCGAAAATCTTTTTTTCTTCCATAACTTTACTTGTAATCGCGGTTATAGGAACATACGCGTATACAAGTTTTCATAAGCAAAAACTCGCGGTATTAATGCCAACACAAAATACAATGTCAGAACCTGCAAATGTTTTAGGCGCGAACGACTCCGCTGAGAATTCTCCAACCAAAATTATTGTAAACGCAGCACCAGCAGACCAAACTCCAAATGGGACTACGTCTCCCTCCGCAACACCCACACCTACGCCAACACCAACTTCTACGCCTACACCAACACCAACGGCAGATGCAGTAACCGACGCATCAGACCAAGTATTTTACGGAAGAGGAACCGCTAACAATAAAGTCGGCATGTATGTTCACAATATATCGGACGATATAAAAGCAGCAGCAAAATTAGTAAACAGTAACGGCGGCGATTGGGGATACGTTTTATTAACAATGAGTATTAATGATCGCAATCAAAAATCTTGGCAAGGTATGTTTGATGCAGCTGCCTCGGCGCATCTAATTCCAATTATTCAAATTTCAAATGACAGCGTATGCAAACCAGACAAAATGGATTTCGACGCATTGGCCTCAACTTTAAACAGTGTTAAATGGCCTAGTAAACACAGATATATAGCTTTGTTTAATGAAATGAATGCTAAAGACTATTGGTGCCAAAGAATAGCTCCCGACGAATACGCCCAAGCTTTGGACAAAGCTATTAAATCTTTTAAAGCTAAAAGCAAAGACTTTTTTATTATGCCAGGAGCTTTTAACAGCAGCGCACGAACTCAAGATCGCTACATGAGTGAAGATACTTATCTTATAAAAATGAATGACGCTGTACCCGGAATATTTAAAAAAATTGACGGCTGGTCCACACACTCATATCCACAACCAAACTTTAGTGGCGACATAAACAACTTACCCTTTGGCTACACCGCCCGCGATACAATAAATAACTACGCGTGGGAAATGAATTTACTTAAAGCCAATTTCAGCTTAAGTGCGTTGCCAATATTTATTACTGAAACAGGTTGGCTTCATAAAGAAGGTCAGACTAGTTGTAGCCAATATGTTCAAGCCGGTTTATTGTCCGCTGACACAACCTCCGACCGATTTAAGGATGCTTATACAAACTACTGGCTAAACGATCCGAGAATTGTTGCCATTACACCATTTATATTTAGAAGCTCGGATCCGTGCGCCATGGGATTCGCATGGCAAAAATCTGACGGCAGTTGGTATCCCCAAGCAAAAATGCTTTTGGCTATTCCAAAAACTAAGGGTGTTGCAAACTAGTGATAAAATTACACATATGATTAAAGCAATATGTTTTGACCTAGACGGCGTATATTTTTTAAACGGTAAATCCAACTTTATTAAAGCTGTTCAGGCACTTGGAGTTTCTGAAGACGCAGCAAAACGAGTATTCCTAAAATCCGATCAAATGAATAAGCTGTATAAACTGGGAAAAATGTCTGACACAGAATTTTGGACATGGGCTTTAAAAGAATGGGGATTAAATTTATCAGTTCAGGAAATTTGTGACCTATTAATAAAAGGCTATGAAGTTAACGAGGAAGCAGCTCAGTATGTTAAAAATGTTAGAAGTGCCGGATACAAAACTGTAATTTGTTCAAATAATTTTCCAGCAAGAATAAATGGCTTACAAAAAAGATTTGGATTCCTAGATGATTTTGACACAATAGTTTTATCTTATGAAGCAGGCATAGATAAACCTAGTACGGAAATATTCCAACAATTAATTACTAAAACTGGGGTTGAACCAAACGAGATTTTTTATTCTGATGACGACGAAAGTAAAATGGAGGGTGCAAAAAGTCTTGGTATAAACACATTCCTTTACACAAACTTTGCAGATTTTGTAGCAGAGTTAGAACGTTTAGGTGTAACTCTAGTATAATAATCTGATGAAAAGTAAGTTCGGTGCAAGATTCCTAATTACTATTCTGGTTAGCTCCTTAATTTCAATTGCGATCCTTTTTGCAACATATAAGTATTCGCAACAATCCTTACCCAAGCAAGCACTGCCGCTGCCAACAACACCAACCAGCCAAGATTTGTCTACAATAATTGATACAAACCAAACTTCAGAATCAACCGACGACTTAAAAGCAAAACCAGCTCACGAGCATTTGGGTTATTGTTTACACCTTCCAATTTTAATGTATCACCATATTCAGCCAATGAAACGTGCGGAAGCAAATAATCAAAAGGGACTTACTGTAGAACCACAAGTATTTGATCAACAGTTAGCGTACTTATTAAAACAGGGTTACCACACAATTGGCGTTATGGATTTGGTAAACGCTTTAAAAAATAAAACCACGTTACCCGCAAAATCTATAATAATAACTCTCGATGACGGTTACAGCGACAATAATGAATTTGCATTGCCTACAGGTGAAAAATATAAATTTTTATTAAACTTTATGATTCCAACCGGATTTATAGATAAAGGTGGTTACTTAGGAATAAAAACTTTGCAAGCAATGGATAAATCAAAATATGCGGCGTTCTACCCACATGGTGTTAACCACTTGTTGCTAGCTTTTCAAACTGATGAAGTTGTAAACAGTGAAACAAAAAATTCTATTGCAACACTTCAAAAAGATTTAGGAAAAATTGATCCGGTTTATACGTATCCTTCAGGATCATATAACGATCACGTGATTGATATGCTAAAAAATAATGGTTACGTTGCAGCTTTCTCAACGATTAGCGGAGCAACACAATGCGATAGTGAAATATATTCGTTGGAAAGAATCAGAATCGGCAATTACCCAATGACTACTTACGGATTTTAATTTAATGGAAAAAGGTTACGCCGAAAAATCGAGTTTTTTCTGCTCAAATTCTTCTCTGTTAATTTCACCTTTTGCGTATCGTTCTTTAACTATGTCTAAATATTTTGAGTCACGCGGGACGTATGCCATCGGAGTAGCAACAGTTTCTTTCGCGGAAACTTCATGCTCGTGATGAGAACTTAATAAATATTTAAATAGAAGTACGAAACCAAGAATCAATAAACCCCAAAACAAGATTTGTATAAAAAATCCTGGACCAAAAGCATTGGCTACTTGGTAATGAGGCTGATATGGCTGCAGCTGATAATTAGGTTGCATTTGATAGTTTTGATAATAACGATTCATGGAAGGAGTTTAGTAGGAATAGCTTTGTAATGACTGAGAATTTTGGGCGTAAAAAAACCTCGAATATCGGCATGTTCGAGGTTTTCTGTTTAGCGCAAATCAGAACTACATGTTTACTGTCCAAATGTTTACATAAACGGAAGGAGCATCATTGTACTTTGCATACAACCGTTTAGTATATGTGGGAATATCTTCAATAATATCCACATAAATTGAAAAACCATAGGCCACCAGCGTAGTATAAGTTCCATCCTCGTGTACTATGCCATTTAGCTCCTCCAATGACACATCAATCTCGGAGGTTAACACATCACGAGCGGCATATAAAACACGCCGTATCTGGTCACTTGCGATATTACCTTTACTAAGCTTCTCACCTAATTCATCAAGGCTATGGCGATAGAACATAAGCATCCGCCTTTGCTGATTCGCAATGAGCCCGTTACGAACATGGTTCCATTTTTTCAGCACCAAGATAATCGTCACAGCGAGAATAAAGAATCCCACAATGAACGATATCCAGGAAAAAGGAAGCACTGGCGTATCTTTTACCATAAACCAGTATTCCTTTTGGGCACCAGTCCAGACCAAAAAAGGTCCAGTGAAAAATATAAAAGGCACCATGGAAAGGAACCAGAAGCTAACATTGCTCCGGACATACATCTTAAAAAACTCTCGTTCCGTCAAACCAAACATTGTAAATCTCCTTCGGGCAAATCGCCCTTTGTGGCGTCATCAGGCCTAATTTTCGCCCATGCCACATATTTAACTAAATTTTGCCGATTTAGTTTTTGCGCTTGGGTCATTATACCAGGCGTGTAACCTATAGGCAAACACAGCGCGGGAACAATGCTAGACTATAACAATGACCTACTTCGTTTACATTGCCCAATGCGCCGACAAAACCTACTACTGCGGCTATACAACCGATATTAAACGTCGCGAAACCGAGCACAATTCTTCTAAAAAAGGCGCTAAATATACACATAACAAGAGACCAATAACTATTAAATACTTTGAGGAATATCAAACACTCAGCGAATCCTTAAAAAGAGAATATCAGCTAAAAAAGCTTACTCACACAGAAAAAGCCCAACTAACTAAATCCGCGACACTGCACCCAATGACGTCCGATAGCATTTAATGATAAAATGTCTTCCGTGCAAAACACATCAAACTTTTGGATAAAACTAAATAAACCTTTTACAGTCCTGGCTCCCATGGACGACGTAACCGATGTTGTATTTAGAGAACTTGTAACAACCACAGCAAAACCTGATGTTATGTTTACAGAATTTGTCAGCGCCGACGGATTAGTTCGCGGAAACAAAGAGAGAGTAGGTAGAAAATTATTTTTTAACGAAACCCAGCGTCCGATTGTCGCCCAAATTTGGGGATCAACACCTGAACATTTTTTTCAGTCAGCTCAAATGGTTAAAGAACTAGGATTCGACGGCATTGACATAAACATGGCTTGCCCGGCACACGCAGTTATGGCTAAAAAATCCGGCGCGGCATTAATCGGAAACTTTGAAGTTGCTGCCGAATTGATTGATGCTGTTAGACGCGGTTGCGGAGATTTACCAATAAGTGTAAAAACACGCTTGAATAAAACACCAGAGGATACTCAAGCATGGATTTCGTTTTTACTTAGTCAAAACATATCAGCACTTACACTTCATGCACGAACCGCCAAGGAGTTATCAAAAGTTGACGCGCACTGGGAAGAAATAGGTAAAGCAGTAAAACTTCGCGATTCGTTAGCACCTGAAACAGTAATAATCGGAAACGGCGATGTTAAAAGTTATGCAAACGTTTTAGAAAAACATAAAACTTATGGCGTTGACGGCATAATGATTGGTCGCGGAATATTTTACAATCCTTGGGTATTTGAAAAAAACGAAAACACAACCCCACATTCAACAAAAAATTATATAGACCTACTTTTAAAGCATAACGAAATGTTTTACCAAAAATACGGAGACTCAAAATATTTCGAAACATTAAAAAAGTTTTTCAAAATGTACGTAAATAACTTTAAAGGTGCCGATGAACTTAGGCAAACTTTAATGATGTGCAAAAACTATCAACAAGTAAATGATACAATTGCCAAATGGAACTTTCCCCAGATCAAAAAGTAGCATCAGCACAAATCTTAAACTGGTATCTCATGCCCGATCGCGCACCTTTTATTACTTTAGGCGGATATGCAGGAACAGGAAAGACAACACTAATCGCACACATAAAAAAAGAAATTAACGATCTTCAAAAAGACAAACTAAAAGTTGCATTTTGCAGTTACACCGGACGTGCCGCTCAAAACTTAAAACAAAAACTTACCGCTAACAAAACTCTAAGATCAACAGATTCAGTGAGCACAATTCACGGACTTATTTATGATCCAATTGAAAGCTCTAAAGGAGTTATTACGGGTTGGACAAAAAAACTTGAAATAGAATCTGAACTAATAATTGTGGACGAGGCCTCAATGATTGACGAACAAATTTGGCAAGATTTATTATCGTATCGTATTCCAATTATTGCAGTTGGAGATCACGGACAATTGCCACCAATACGAGGAAGTTTTAATTTGATGCAAGAACCACAACTTAAACTTGAAACTATTCATCGACAAGCAAAAGGTAATCCAATTATTACAGTTTCTATTCACGCTAGAGAATCTGGAAAGATTCCAGGCAAAAAATATAGCGATAAAGTTATTAAATATACACATGAAGATTTTGATTATTCAGAAGCAAGTACGGAACTTTTAGAAAACTACACCACAGACACGCTAATACTTTGCGGTTACAATTCAACACGAAACAAAATAAATCAATTTGTAAGAAACGCACTCGGCTATGAAACACCGGAACCACAAGCAGGCGACCGTGTTATTTGCCTAAGAAATAATCACAAAAAAGGAATTTATAACGGCATGCTTGGTACTATTGTCGACATAATTGCGCTAAATGATATGTGGTATCAAGCTGAAATCGACATGGACGATAGGGGAGCAATTTATAGTGGAAAAATATACGCTCCACAGTTTGGCGCCACAGAAGCAGTTAACTTTACAAAAGACAGACTTAAAGCAAAAGACGGAGATCTGTTTGACTTTGGATACGCCTTAACAGTACATAAAGCTCAAGGTAGTCAGGCAAAAAGAGTTGTTATATTTGAAGAACGTTTTTCAAAAATGGATGACGATCAGTGGCGACGTTGGCTATATACAGGAGTTACAAGAGCTGAAGAAGAATTATATGTTTTTGGAAATTAATCAGAGTCTTTAGTTTCCCTTTGGTGCTTTCTCTTTTGACGAAATTCTTTAACCTTAACGTATATATACGAGCCCAAGAAAAATAACAAAGGTATTGCTGCAATAACAAAATACCAGTGATGCGCGTGAAATAACTTTACTGTTTTTGGTCCTAATCTTTCGCCAATCGAAAGATAAATAGGTATCCAAAGCACAACTGAAATAAATTCACATAAGATAAACGTTTTATATTTTATTTCCGACAAACCAGCAAATATTGTGATTGGAATTCTAAACCCTGGTATATGTCGACCAAAGATAATTGCAATAGGTCCGAATTCTTTAAATGCAGATCGTGCCAAAGTTAACTTCTTTTCGTTAACATGCAAATATTTTCCGACCATAACTACTAACTTTTCACCATAACGATATGACAGGTAATACAAAATTGAAGAACCAGCCAATACAGATATCAAAAATAAAATAAATGAAACAGCATAACTAATATTTCCACGTGAAATTTGGTAACCGATAAAGGCTATAACAGCATCTCCCGGGATTGGAACCGGCACACCAGCTTCTTCTATTAACAGAAATAAGAATGGTAGAAAGATACTGCCGTGAGATAAAAACGCACCCACCGAATCTGTAAACGGATCTATTGGATGAGCTTCGATTAGATTTGTGATGTATGCGTTTATAGTGCTAAACATAATTAAATTTGTTCAACAGAAGATTTTTGTAACTTAACGGATATTCCCATACAAATATTTATAACAGTAAAGGCAAGAAACGAAAGCAAAGGAATCGTTACGAAGCCAAAAAAAGTTACATATCTAAATGTACACGACACACCAATCAAACATTTTCCTGTCACGGTTTCTGGCAAAATATTAAAGTACAAAAGATTGTGGTACAAAGATATACCCCAACCGATAATACTTAGGGGTAAAACATATTTGTAAAAGTTCTTATCTTTAAAAATAATACCTACTGAAATGAGTGCTACTAACGGATACATACAAATTCGTTGGTACCAACACAACGAACACGGAATAAAATGCAAGATTTCACTAAAGTATAAACTTCCAAGCATTGCTATTAAGGCTTGAAATGCTGCTATATATTGATATATTTTTATATTTTTCATCTGAGGCAATTATACTATTTATGTTGGAATGAGATATAGGTTAAAAACCTGGGAAAAAGTCAGTATGAATTTTATTTCCACTAACACCGTTTTTCTTTAGATTGGCAGCAAAATGTCCAACCATTGCAGGTGGACCTGAAATAAAGTAATTAGCACTAAGTGCGTTTTTAACATTGTTTATAATCTTGATCGGATAAAGTGTCCCATAGATAAAATTCTTATCGTCAATAAGTGACTGCTCGTCTGTAACAACATAAAATAAATTAATAACCTTGGAACTTGCCGCTAATTCTAATAATTCTCTGTAAGCAATATCTTTAACACGCCTCACAGTATAGAACAAAGTGACATTTGCACCTGTAGGCTTATCGATTAAATTCCTGATCATACTTATAAACGGAGTTATACCTACGCCACCAGCAATAAATACATAGTTAGAAGATTTATCCGAGTTGTTTTTTAAAACAAAGTCTCCGCCTAACTGTGTAGCGTAAATTTCTTCTCCAACTTTAATTTTACTTAGTGCGTTTTTATAGCTACTGCCACCTTTGTTAAATTTAATTCCAAAGCTTGTTTCTTTTTGTTGGGGTGACGAGGATATTGTAAAGTATCGGCGTAAACCACGAGAATCCGCATGCTTATGAGGGACTTCAAGTTCCATATATTGACCGGCTTTAAAATTTATTTTTTTATCTGTATTAAACACAAATTCTTTTGTTTCAGGGTTTAATGTCTTGATTTCTTTTAGAGATAAAATATAGCGTGATCTAGGTTTAAGAACGAATACAGCCAAGTTTCCTATTAGCAAAACTAGCTCAGGAGTTGAAAAAATTGGACCGATATTAAAGGTCATACCAAACAATAAACCTATAAAAACAGCGTAACCAATTTGAAAACGTTTGATATTTGGCATCGTTAAAGGTTCAGTTAACATTATTGTGGCAAAGAAAACTGTTGGCCATGCGGTGAAAAATTGTTTTGACAGATTTAAAAATGGAATACTATCGCCATAATTTAAAATTAGAGTTAAATAGGCAACAACAAAAAATACAGCTACCATATATTTTCTACCGGTTTTCATGACAACAGTTAAACCAGCTAAAGCAACTAAAGGCAGCATAACTTTGCTACTTACCCACCAAGTAACAGGGTAATTGAAAATTAAGGTTGCCATAAACGCGCCAACCGCAGCTGGGTTAAATATATGTATTCTGTTCCAAACAAATGCGTATTTTGATAGCTGCGCCAATAGCGAAACCAACGCAAGTATTAGAAGTTCTCGCGGTGATTTGGCAGGAACCAAAATACAAAACAAAACTAGCGAAGCAATAATAGAAGATTCACGATTAACGTGTACTTTAAATATTTTTCCTAAAGTGTAATTGGAAACAAATCCAACACTTAAAATCACAAATAGCGACAACAATAAATTCCAAGCGTTTAGAGACACCCAACCAAATGTTGCGAACAAAAATGCGCCAAGAATAATAGCAACTAAAGCATTGAGTACAATGCTGTACATGGAATTATCGTTGATGTATTTCTTAAACATAGAAAAGTTCGGCCGGAAAATTATCGGAAACGGAGACTTTCTGACCTTCATATATTATAAGGTATTCAAAGTCGTAATGCTCTTGAAGTTTTGCTGGATCGGCTAAAAATAAACAAGTGGATAGCGCATCGGCCAGCATAGTGTTTTTTGCAACAACCCATGTAGCCAAAATATTCTTTGGCGAAGCTAAAGTTTCAGGGTCAATTATATGAGTGTAAACACTCCACTTGCGGCGATTCCCCGACGAACCGCAAATACTACGGTTATCTATTGTTGCCACACCAACTGCTTCTGAAATATTTATTGGATTCTCTAATCCTACAGGGACTGCCTTGCCACTTTTAGAATAGTGAACAATATCGCCACCGGCATCCACAATAAACTCAGTATAACCACTTTCCTTTAGTAAGTCTGAGACTATATCTATGATGTAACCTTTTCCTGCGGCACCAAAGTCTAAGCGTACAGGCTTTGCGATTGTTAATTTAGGATATTGATAACTCGCTACCTGACTCAAATCATCTAGCTTTGTAGGAATATTTGCTTTAAAAGAATATGTTTTATCGTAACCCAATTCTTCTAGAGTTTGCCCAATTAAAGGCGTAAATTTTTTATTTGTAATTTTATATAGTTCAAAGTACAAATCAAAAAGCGGCTTTGCATCTTCAGGTAATGTGTAAGTTCCGGCATCGCTTGCAAGATTAGCAACGAAAGAACCGTTGCGGAACCTTGAATATGTGTCTTCGAAAATTTCTACACGATGCTTAATTGCATCAACTACTTGCTGCTCAATTGGTTTGTCCAATGAGTCAATTTGCCAACGAGTACCTATGGCTTCAAAGTGTATTTGCTTCATTTTTTATAGTGTTCAGAGCTGAGTTAAATCCGTCTGTGGTCAAAGATGCACCGGAAACGGTATTTAGATTCAGATCTGCAATTTTTTTACCTACTACTTGATCTTTATAGTTCTGAATAAAATCTTGCTGATATCTTAAAGATGTATGTTGTTGAGAGAGTGCCTTTACAGAAGCACTTGTTATCAACCCACTTGTGAGTTGTAAAGTTACATCAATTTGCTGAGAACCGTCTGGGGCTCCATAGTTACCCATAGCTTCATATGTTCCATCTTTGTATGGAGATAAAGCTTTGGTGGGAGTTAATGTGGGAGTTAATGTCGGAGTTGGCGTAGGAGTTGAGGTAGCTTTCGCGGTAGGCATTGGTGTTACCGTAGCGGTTGGACTAGGTGTAGGAGTATCTGTTGGTGTGGTAGAAGGAGAAGTTTGATATACACTAAAAACAGACTCAGGAGTTGATGTAACCTGTAGAGATGTATCCGGAACTGTATTTGTTCCTACTTCGGCGGCACTTTTATTAGACTTAAAAGCAAAAAATCCAAGTAATGAAATAATTACGAAACTTACTAAACCAAAAATCGTACTATTATTTGATCTCTTTTGTTCATTCATATAAATAATCTTATGTGAGCTCCCTGAGTGTTAGCTGAAAATTATGCTTTAAAAAAGACCCTCTTACCCGCGATGAAATCTACGAGTAAGAGAGATTTTGCACAGCAAATGTTTAATTAAATTCACTTGCTATGCGGGCAATTCGTAACTTCTCATCATGCAATATACCTTGCGACATATTGTTGATGTTTTCAACCCACGTGGAAATTGGTAAACAACATTTCCACATTTTCAGAAGAGCTCGCAAATCGTTATCAGTTGCCCTGCGAACTTCCCCTGGTTTTACAAAAAAGGGTTGCCTAGAAGATACGGATGGCCAGAAACATGTGCTCGATCGACCTAATCCATTTTCAATTTTTGCCAGTGTGGTCATCGTGACCTTTTCAACAAGTGGTGGCACATCTGCGTGCGTAAAGAAAAAATAGTCGTTGTGTCCAAAAGTATCACTAAATATCTTTACGTATACAAAACCTTCTCTGAGTATTACTTCCATTCAAATACACTCCTTGTTTATTGGGATTAGGACGAACATTAATTCAAACACAGTAAAAATTTTGTGTCAAACAATTATAAATATTTAAATAGTATTAACAAAAAGAGTAGGGGATTACTTTCGCTGAGTGCGGCGTCTTTGTGTAGCATCTAAAACTTTTTTACGTAAACGTAAACTTGTTGGAGTTATTTCTAACAACTCGTCGTCTTCCAAAAAGCCTAAGTATTGTTCCAAACTCATATCAACTGGAGGTGGCAAAATAATTCCATCTTCTCCAACTGATCTGTTATTAGTAAGTTGTTTTTCTTTACAAACGTTAATCTCTAAGTCTTCATCACGACCGTTTAAACCAACAATCATTCCGGCGTAAACCATTGTCTGAGGTGGAATAAATACGTCGCCTTTATCGTGAGCACTTACCAAACCATAAGCAACAGCTTTTCCATTCATTGAGGCAATGACAACACCTTTTCGTAATTTTTGTAATTGTGCTCCCATTACGTCGTTTCTTACGAAACTGGAACTACAAATGGCTGTACCTTTACTCAAGGTTAATAAGGCACCACGTAATCCCAAAATTCCACGAGTTGTAATTTCGAATGTTAAACGTGTAACTTTAGATGTTACATCTTCTTGGTTTAGCAAAACGCCGCGTCTGCGGCCAACTTCACTTTTTACAGCACCAACGTAGTCGGCATCAACATCAACGGTTAATTCTTCGATAGGTTCAACTTCATGACCGTCAACTACTTTTGTGATAACAGTTGGTCGGCTTACTTCTAATTCGTAACCTTCACGTCTTAAAGTTTCCAAAAAAACTGACAAATGTAATTCGCCACGACCTGACAAAACGTATCTTCCTTCTTCAGAAATTCTAAATCTCATTGCAATGTTTGTTTGAAGTTCGCGTTCGATTCTTTCTAAAAGTTGTCGACCTGTAACAAATTTACCTTCTTTACCCATAAATGGAGAAGTGTTTGGTCCAAGAGTAATACTTAAAGTAGGTTCTTCTATTTTAATTGAAGGTAAAGCTTCGGGATGAGAGACTGCACAAAGTGTGTCACCGATTTCAGCGTTTTTAATACCTGTAACAGAAACTATATCTCCGGCTTCACCAATATCAGTTTCGATCTTTTTTAAACCTTCGTTTACAAAAACTTTTTCAATAACTGAGTCAGTAGATGTACCGTCATTTTTTATTAAAACAACTTTATCGCCGTTTGTGATATGTCCGCGGTTTACACGACCAATTGCATATTTACCTTTAAAGTTGTCCCAGTCCAATGTTGTAACAAGCATTTGAAAAGCACCATGTTCATCGGCTACTGGTTCTGGAATATATTTTATTACAGCTTCAAATATAGGTGTGAAGTCTGCTGTTTCGTTAAAATCGTTAGGCATTTTATCCCAAGCTTTTCCGTTTTTACCACTGGCAAACAAAATAGGAAAGTCTAATTGGTTTTCATGTGAAGCTAATTCTAAAAATAAATCGTAAATTTTTGAAACGGTTTCCGGTACACGTGAGTTTGTTTTATCGATTTTGTTTACAACAACAATAATCTTTAAACCTAAGTCCAAAGCTTTTTTAAGAACAAATTTTGTTTGTGGCATTGGTCCTTCTTGTGCGTCAACAACAAGTAGGGCACCATCGGCCATGTTTAAGGTTCTCTCAACTTCACCACCAAAATCAGCGTGACCTGGGGTGTCTATTATATTAATTTTGTAGTCTTTATAAAAAACAGCCGTATTTTTGGCCAAAATAGTGATTCCGCGTTCTCTTTCTTGATCGTTTGAATCCATAATAAGCTCTTGTGACATCATGTTTTCGTTTTCTCTAAAGGTTTTGGACTGCTTTAACAAACCATCAACAATAGTGGTTTTTCCGTGGTCAACGTGTGCGATTATGGCGATGTTTCTTAGTTTTCTTGTATTCATAGGCTGCAGTGTTAGATTATACACGTTTTATAAGAAATGTCCTGTATATGCTATAAGTTGACCTAAAAGTTGGTACGGTTTATAATCCTGCGGATATTCAAAAAACCTAAATTTTGGAGGGATGATGAAAGTAGATTTGTGTAAGAATGTGTTAAACGCTATGGTAGCTGGGGCTAAGCAGCAGGGAATAAAAAGCGGGGTTGCCGTAATTGCTGTACAAGCGCCGAGCTCGAAAAACATGCGTTTATATACAACTACAATAGGTGAGGTCGTTGAAACGGTAAGGGGAAAACCCATTAATCACTACGGCAAAGCACAGATGAAAATCGCAAAAATGCTGTCAACAGGACGATCGTCTGGCGTTATGCCTGTAGGAGCAGAAGGGGAACTAGCCCAAACAGGCGGTTATGTGTATTTTACTCCCGAAGCCTACACTATTTATATTGCCTTTGACGGGGGCACATTACCTAAAGAAATGGCTGTAGCCTACGCAGGAATGGCTGTTTTAATCGAAGAGTATCCGTCGGATATTATTCCTCCTGCAGGTTACAAACGAAAACAATAGTATAAACGCCAAACCCAAGGGCCTAAACTTGTTAACACAATAAGTTTAGGCTCTAATTTTTACTCCAGGATATCCGCGCCAAAACAACCTATAACATCAAATCCCATAGTTTGTTGCATTTGAATACAATACATGTTACACTTCCTTGTTCGTTGCAGAATGAAGTCAAGAATCTGCCTTATATTGTGTCAGTTGATCTAGATAAAGATAGCCTTATACTCTAAAAATGTATCTTTTCTCTAAACTACTCTAATTTAAGCAGACCCTTGGTTTTGCTCTGCATATAGCATAAAAATATATGTACAATAACTCTGGTAATAACAAGAGGGAATCAAGGCAGTCGGGATCTAGTTCAAACTTTAGAAGTTTTAACAGATCAGGCAGTAAACCAAGATTTTCCGGTAATAATGGTAAAAGAAAAGAAAAATACCAATATACATGGTCAACTGATGACTTGGTAAGATCTGTTGAGTATTCAAAGGTCGCTAAAATAAGAACCGAGCAAGAAGTCGAAGAAGTGTATGTTGCTAAAAACTCTTTTGCATCACTACCTATTAACAATCTACTTAAACAAAATATTATAGACAAAGGCTACACTGACCCAACTCCGGTTCAGGACCAAGCTATTCCACTTATTATTGAAGGTAAAGACGTTATTGGTATTGCTAATACAGGAACTGGTAAAACAGCCGCATTTTTAATACCATTTTTAGACAAAGTCGTTAAGGATAGAAAACAAAAAGTATTAATAGTATCCCCAACACGTGAACTTGCTGAACAAATTTACGATGAATTCAGAGATTTCGAAAAAGGAATGAAAGTTTACTGCGCACTTGTTATTGGTGGAAGAAACATGAATCCACAAATTTCAGCAATACGTAGAAATCCAAACTTTGTTATTGGAACACCAGGACGTATTAAAGACTTAATAAAAAGAAATATTTTAAACTTAGGTACATTTAATAACGTTGTTTTAGACGAAACTGACCGTATGGTTGATATTGGATTTTTACCAGAAATTAAATACTTTATCTCTTTATTACCAAATCAAAGACAATCATTGTTCTTTTCAGCAACAATATCTAACAAAGTAGAAGACTTACTTTATACCTTTGTTAAAGCTCCTGTAACAATTAGTGTTAAAAAACAAGATACAGCAATAAATATTGCACAAGATGTTGTTAAGGTAAAAAGAAGTCAAAGTAAAATCGATGCCTTAAACAACTTATTAATTCAAGCTGAATTTGAAAAAGTCATAATTTTTGGAAACACCAAATGGGACGTTCAAAAATTGACCGACGAACTTTCAGTTAGAGGACATAGAGTTGACTCTATACACGGAGATAAAAGACAAAGCCAAAGACACACCACATTAGAAAGATTTAAAAACAATGAGATTAAAATATTATTAGCTACCGACGTAGCTGCAAGAGGCTTAGATATTGATGACGTAAGTCACGTTATCAACTACGATATGCCAAAAACCTACGACGACTACGTTCACCGTATTGGAAGAACCGGCCGTGCAAACAAAAAAGGTATTGCTTTAACCTTTATTGAATATTAATAAGTATTTTTCAACTATCTATTACTATCTCAGGATATTATCAGTATACTAAACGTATAGTTGTGATATGAATGATAAATCCGAAACTTCGAAAAAGCGTAATAAAAAATTTGGTTGGCCTTTAAGGATTGTTGCACTAGCATTAGTTCTTGGTGGCGGTTGGTTTGTATACAAACAATTTTTTGCACCCAAAGCTACTCAAGTACAATACCAAACAGCACCAGTACAAAAGGGAACTATAGTTTCCACGGTGTCGGCATCGGGACAAGTGTCCACTGCAAATAATACTCCTGTTGTAACACAGGTAACCGGACTTATTACTAAAGTTTATGTAAAAAATGGTGACCCAGTAAAAGCCGGACAAGCCATTGCTACTGTTCAATTAGATCAAAGTTCAACTCAAAAATATATTCAGCAACAAGCTTCATATCAAAACGCACAGAACTCATTAAGATCTGCAGAAATTAATCAAACTCAAATGAGATCAGACAAAATTACTGCGGCTAATAACTTTCTAAAACAAGCTATTGATAAACATTTAGAGGAGGATAATCCAACATATATAGCACTTAAAGCTGCTAAGTCAGTTGCCGAAAACAAATACGATAATCAAGACAATGTGATTAACCAGTCACAGACCTCGTTAACAAGCGCATCACTTTCGTTACAAAATTACTCACCAACAATAGTTGCCCCAATATCCGGTACATTAACAGGACTTTCATTACAAGAAGGTTCAGTTATTCCTGCACAAGCAGTATCGAGTTCAACAAATACACTTTCACAAAATATTGCCACAATAACTACATCAAGTTACGCAATTGTTTCAATAAACTTAACTGAAATAGACATTCCAAGTGTAAAAATAGGGGATAAAGCTACAGTAACTTTTGATGCCTTCCCTGATAAAACATTTACCGGAAAAGTATTTAACATTAATACAACAGGAAGTGTGAGTTCTGGTGTAACAACTTATCCAACAACAATTATATTGGACACATCAAACCCACAAATTTACGCAAACATGTCTTCAACTGCAAACATAATAATTGATTCAAAAGACGACGTATTATACGTACCTGTGGCAGCAGTTAAAAGTTTAAATGGTCAATCATATGTACAAGTTTTAAAGAACGGCGTGCCCTCTAACGTAGACGTAACCACAGGACTTTCATCGGACACAGATACTGAAATCGTTTCAGGTCTTAACGAAGGCGATGAAGTTGTCACTTCTTCTAAAACTACAACCGGTGGCACCACAGCTACAACCGGTGCGTCAGTATTCGGTATAAGAACCGGTGGCGGCTTTGGCGGCGCTGCAGCCCGAGGCGGTCGATAATTTTTGGAAACGGCAACTTATGATTAAAATAAGCCACATATCCAAAATATATAAAACAGATGACTTTGAAACCCGAGCATTAGATGATGTTTCCTTTGAAATAAAAGCAGGAGAGTTTGTGGCTATTATGGGACCATCAGGAAGTGGTAAATCAACCTTGATGCATATACTTGGGGCTTTAGATACACCAACAAAAGGAGAATATATTCTGGACGGTGAAAGTGTTGAGGAATTAAGCGACGATGAACTAGCCGACATTAGAAATAGAAAAATCGGCTTTATCTTTCAAGCGTTTAACTTACTACCAAGAACAACTTCATTAAAAAATGTAATGTTACCCATGGCCTATGCAGGTCTACCAAAAGAAGAACGTGAAGCACGCGCAAAAAAATATTTAGAAATGGTAGGACTTAAAGACAGAATGTATCATCTTTCAAACCAGCTTTCAGGCGGACAACAACAACGTGTGGCTATTGCCCGCGGTATCGCTATGCACCCTAGTATTTTATTAGCCGATGAACCAACAGGAAATATTGCGTCAAGCCAAGCCTCAGAAGTTATGGGTATTTTTCAAAAACTTAATGAAGAGGGACACACTATTATTATGATCACACACGAACCTGATATTGCAGAACATGCAAAAAGAATTATTCATATCAAAGATGGCAAGGTATTTGAAGATAAAATTAATACTAATTTTAGGAAAGTCATATGAGCATAGTTGAACTAATATTAGAAGCACTAAGCTCATTAACGTTAAATAAAATGCGCACAGCCCTGGCAACGTTGGGAATTATTATCGGCACAGGAAGTGTTATTGCACTTATATCACTTGGTCAGGCAAGCCAACAATCGATATCCAATCAAATACAATCTCTTGGAGCAAATTTATTAACTATCATGCCGGGATCTCAAAGTAGTGGCGCCGTAAGAGGTGCCGCAGGCAGTTCCCAAACTTTAACAAACGAAGATGCTGCAGCAATGTCTAGCACAGACCAACTAACAGACATAAAAAGTATTTCACCAGAATTTTCCAAAAGAGGACAAGTTGTTGCAGGTAAAAATAATACAAATACACAAATAGTAGGGTCAACTCCAACATACGCAGACATTCACAAAGTAAACATAGCGTCCGGAGTGTTCATTGCTCAAAGAGATGTTGATGCTATGACAAAAGTAGCGGTACTTGGTCCAACAACGGCTACAGATTTATTTGCAGACGCTGACCCAATTGGACAAACCATTAGAATAAGTGGCCAGGCATTTAAAGTAATTGGAGTTACAGTATCAAAAGGCGGAAGCGGTTTTCAAAATCCCGATGACATGATTTTCGTTCCATTAACAACGGCACAAAAACAATTGTTTGGAGTTGATTACTTATCAAACATTGCTGCCGAAGCAGTAAGTGCCGATGTTATGACAGCAGCTCAAGATCAACTTGGCTATTTTTTGCTGGCCAGACATAAAATTACGGATCCAGCGTTGGCTGATTTTTCAATAATGTCTCAAAACGATATTCTGGGTGCAGCTAATCAGATTACAGGAACATTAACTGCCTTATTATCAGGAATTGCTGCTATATCTCTTATAGTAGGAGGAATTGGAATTATGAACATAATGTTGGTCACAGTCACAGAAAGAACCCGCGAAATCGGTTTAAGAAAAGCCTTAGGTGCAAAAAAGAAAACAATTATTTTGCAGTTTTTAATTGAAGCTATTATTTTAACTTTTGCCGGAGGAATTTTAGGAACAGTAATGGGCGCGCTTGTGTCATTTATTATTTCTAAGGTTATTAATCTGCCGTTTACCTTAGCACTACATTCAGTAGCTTTAGCCTTGGGTGTTTCAGGAATTATCGGAATAATATTTGGATGGTATCCCGCGAGAAAAGCAGCAAACTTACAACCAATTGAAGCTTTACGATACGAGTGAGATCAAAAAACAGCAAAAATAAATTTCTTTTTTAAGGAGGTGAAAATCACATGAAAGACCAAAAAGTCATAATAGCCCTAGTAGCTGCAGTAATATTAGCAGGTGCAGGTGGATTCTTTGGAGGAATGCAATACGAAAAAACTAAAGTTCCAACACGTGGCGCGTTCGGTCAAAACGGACAACCAACTAATGGATCTGCAAGAGTTCAGGGCGCAGGCCAACAAAGAATGGGCGCGGGCGCAGCCGCAGGACTTAGACCAGTAACTGGTTCAATCATTTCTGCAGACGCAAAAAGTATTACAGTAAAACTACAAGACGGTAGTTCGAAAATAATATTGTTCTCATCAACAACAGCAATCAACAAAGCAGCGTCAGCCACAGCAACCGACTTAAAAGCTGGAGACAACGTAAGAGTATTTGGAACCGCCAATACCGACGGAAGTATCGCAGCACAAAATATTCAACTTAACCCAGACATGCCCACGACACAACCAGGACAACCAGCACCAGCTCAACAGGGACTACCCCAAAAATAATGTTAGCTAATTACAAATAGAGGCGCTTATCGTACGAAGCGCCTCTACGTTGTATAATTTTTTTATGATCACTTCAAAAGACATATTAAAAACTTTAATAAAATGGTTACCTCTTGCTGTTACAACTACAATGTTATCAATTTTGATATATGTTGTTGGACAGCAGATTATCAGACAAACTGCAAACTTAGAACAAATACAAATTGCTAGAGACTCGGTTATAAGCTTTGAGGGCGGAATGTCTCCGGATCTAGTGGAACAAATATCTCAAAAAATTGATATTTCAAAAAGTTTACAGGTATTCACAATAGTCTATGACGATGGAGGTAAACCAATAGCTTCAACTGCATTACTTGACGGCAAAGTACCTACAATTCCTTCAGGAATTTTTGATTACGTAAGACAACATGGCGAAGATAAAGTTACCTGGCAGCCAAAGACAGGTGTACGCAGCGCCATTGTCGTTACTCGCTTTAACAATACAGTCTCGCAAACAAGCGGATTTGTTGTAGTTGGTAAGTCATTAACCGAAGTCGAAAAAAATGAGAATCTACTTTTAAAATTAGTAGCAATTGGATGGGCATGCACAATGATTGCAACCTTTTTAACATACCTTTGTGCAAAATATTTAAAACACAGCCTTAAACTAGAACACAAAAGATAAATTCAGCAAAAACTCAGCCAACAAGATATAATGATACTATGAAGATTTTAGTAGTTGAAGATGAGCATAAAATAGCAAATGCTATAAAAAAAGGACTTGAACAAGAAGCTTTTCTTGTTGATTTAGCATTTACAGGAACTGAAGGCTACGACTACGCATCGACCGAAGATTATGATGGAATAATTCTTGATTTGATGTTACCCGAAATGGATGGCCTAGAAATTTGCAAAAGCCTTAGAAAACAAAATATTCACACACCTATTTTAATATTAACTGCAAAGAGTGAACTTGAAGACAAAGTTAAAGGTTTAAACACCGGAGCCGACGATTACCTGGCAAAACCATTCGCATTTGAAGAACTACTTGCGCGCCTAAAAGCCATATTACGAAGACCTCATAATCTTATGGATGAACATCTAACTGCAGATGATTTAATGTTAGATTCACAAAATTTTAATGTAACTCGCGGAGAAACACGTATTTCTCTATCAAAAAAAGAATTCTCATTACTTGAGTATTTACTTAGAAACAAAGAAAAAACATTAACTAAAGAACAAATTGTTTCGCATGTATGGAGTTTTGATTCTGATGTATTACCAAACACCGTTGAACAATATGTAGGTTATTTAAGATGTAAAATAGACAAACCATTCCCAGAAAAGAAACAATTAATTCAAACTATTAGAGGTTTTGGATACTCACTAAGAGAATAAAAGGATTACATGTTTAAAGCCGCGCGAATAAAACTAACAGCTTGGTATTTATTAATAATATTAGCGATAACTTTGTGCTTTAGTGCAGCAGTGTATTCTAGCGTTGACATGGTAACAACGAAAGCACTTGAAAGCCAGCAAAGAAGAATTCAACATCAATTTGACGATAATACTGCTTTTTTAATACCACCACCTCCTCCTCAAAACATTCCTATTTTTAAAGAAGAAACAGCCGCTGAAATTAGAGAAAAAACCTTATTTTTATTAGGCTTAATTAATTTATCTGTACTGATATTGGCCGGGGGACTTGGATATATTTTGGCAGGCAAAACTCTAAAGCCAATAGAAAACATGGTAGATAGACAAAAAAGATTTATTTCAGACGCAGCACACGAAATTAAAACACCGCTTACCGCGATGAAAGCAGATTTAGAAGTTACTTTGCGAGATAAACACCTAGACATAGAGGAAGCAAAAAAAACAATGCTCGGCACCGTAACTGAAATTGACGAATTACATAATTTAACAGAGCAGTTGCTAACACAAAGTAAGTTACAGGCTGGGGCATACAAAATAGGCGAATTTACACAACTCAATATCGATGACATCCTTAAAAATGTAATTGGAAAATATAAAATTTTAGCAAAAGAAAAACAGATAGAGATTAAATGCACTTCAAATAATGTTCCCGTTAAGGGAAATGAAGAAGGTTTAACCAGATTATTCAAAAACTTGCTAGACAACGCCATTAAATACAGCAAAGAAGGAAGCACTATAGAAATAGACACGTTTGCGGAAAATAGTTGTACCTTTACAAAGATCAAAGATCATGGAGAAGGAATTCCGGAAAAAGATTTACCTTACGTATTTGATCCATTCTTTAGGGCGGATAAGTCACGTTCTAAAAATTCAAGAAACGGAACAGGGTTAGGTTTAGCAATAGCAAAAGAAATTGTGAAAGCTCACAAGGGTGATATCAAAGTAGTGAGTAAACTAAATGAGGGAACCACTTTCACGGTTACTCTTCCAAAAGCTTAAATAAATAGTTAGTTAGTTTTTAATCTCGCGGCCCAAACCACCAAGGCACCGACTAATTCTTTTATCTTTTCTTTTGTTACTTCATCGGTAAGCACACCGTCTTTAATTTTTTCATGAACGGCACCAACAATTACTTCCGGTTTATTAATTACATGAGCATTAAAAAATACCATTGTCTGGCGTAAATGATATTGCGCACGAGAACCGCCAAGCATCCCAGGTGAAGAACTCATAATTGCGACAGGTTTATCATTTAAACTGGCATCGCCATAAGGACGTGAAATCCAATCTAAAGCATTTTTTAGAAAACCCGGAACTGAATAGTTATATTCGGGAGTACAAATCAACACTGCATCTGCAGCTTTTATTTTATCTTTCAATTCCTTAACGACCTCGGGTAGATTAGCTTCGATTTCCTGGTTAAATAAAGGGAATTCTCCAAGTCTATCGAAAACTTCAACTTCCACAGTATCGGGAAACATATCTACAGTAGCAAGCAACAAAGCTTTGCTGTATGAATCCTTTCTAAGTGAGCCACCAAACGCTAATATTTTTGTTTTAGTTGTTGTCATATAGATCTATTATGCCTGAATTTTTTCAAAAAAGTAGCTTCCTAGTAATAATAGAATGCAAGTTACAACGGCAAGCACTGCAAAGTCCGTAAGTGGGCTAAAAGCAAAAACATTTGTTAATGTACCGCGCACACCATCAACAGCATAAGTTAGGGGATTAAACTGAATAAATGTTTTCATTATCGGAGGCAAACCACTTAGTGGAAATAAAGCACCTGACAAAAAGAAAGTTGGCATAACCAAAAAGTTCATGATTAATTGAAAACCTTGCATATCATCCATTTTAGAAGCAATTATTGTTCCGACAGAAGTAAATAGTAGGGCAGCCAAAAACACGAACACGAAAGCTATAAACACCATAGATATATTTTGTGGTCTAAAACCAAAGAGCATAGCTAAAAGAAAAACTATTGCCCCCTGAATTGTTGCAACGGTAGCACCACCGAGAGTACGACCGAGCATAATATTTATTCTTGGCACTGGCGCGACTAATGTTTCCTTTAAAAATCCAAACTGCTTATCCCAAATAATTTCAATTCCGGAAAACAACGCCGTAAACAAAACACTCATCAAAATTATTCCCGGTGCTAAAAACTCTAAGTAATTTCCATTTTCGGCTTTTTGATATATAGAACCAAAGCCAAATCCAAAAGCCAACAAAAATAATAATGGTTGCCCAAGAGAGCCAATTACTCTGGATTTTGATCTGTAATACTTTTTAACTTGTCGTAGCCATAATATGTATGCTGCTTGCATTTTAGTGACGCCTCCACATTTTGCTATCTGAACGTAAACCATCTAAACCAGTAGCTTCATTTTCACGAATATTTTTTCCTGTTAAGGCTAAGAATGCATCTTCCAAAGTTTCAGTCGACGTTTGCTTCTTTAAGTCTTCGGCTGTTCCAGTGGCAATAATATCACCATGATCTATTACCGAAATTTTATCGGCAATCTTTTCGGCTTCTTCCATGTAATGAGTGGTAAAGAATATCGTCATGTTTTCGTTTTTATTAATTTCTTTCAAATACTCCCAAACGTGATTTCGGGTTTGAGGATCAAGACCAAGCGTAGGCTCGTCGAGAAAAAGTATTTTTGGATGATGTAAAAGCCCACGAGCAATTTCCAAGCGTCGTTTCATACCCCCAGAAAATGTTTTAACCATGCTATCTTTTCGATCCCAAAGTTCAACAAACTTCATCATTTCTTCGATACGGTGCTGACGAACATTATTTGCAGTTGTAACATTATATAAAGCTGCGTGAAATTCCATGTTTTCGTATGCTGTTAAATCATCGTCTAAACTATGATCTTGAAAAACTATTCCAAAGGATTTACGTACATCCTCACGATTTTTCTCGGGATCAAAGCCATTTAAAGTAATATGCCCGGAAGTTTTGTCTAAAATAGTTGTTAACATTTTTATCGTTGTACTTTTACCGGCACCGTTTGGTCCAAGAAAGGCAAAAACTTCGCCTCTAGGTACCTCAAACGAAATACCATTTACTGCAGTGACTTCTTTAAATTTTTTTACCAGGTCTTTTACTACAATAATGTTATCCATAAGTATTGATTATATACTAGCAAAGAATAAGCGCGTATTGCTGAATTTAAGCTGAAAAAATAGAGCGCCATTATTTTATTTTAAACAACAGCGCTCTTTGAACTTGTAATAAACTACAAAGTGCAGCGGAAGGTTGGATATCCGCGGGTACCGGGAAAATATTGTTCGTTATTATCGCCGGAAATACGTTCAACAACATGCAACATCTTGTTTAAAAAAAGTTCATTGGCATGGCGGGACCAACCATCTAAATTTCCCTCATACACGTAAACACCCATCATTTTGTCCAAACTGTCGGCATCATTAACCCGTACCAACAAAAAGTAATGATCAATAACCAGTACAATCAACATTTTTTCTCCTCTCTCTACGATATATCTAAAAATCAGATATACTTATATCACATATGGCTCCCACCCAAAAACCCGAGACAAAACTAAGCTTTTTTGCCAGTGCAACAACCGAGAAAGTTTTGGAAACTGTAGAAACAACTATTAAAGGGCTAACATCCAAACAATCACAAGAACGCATAGCCTCGTACGGCTCCAACACAATAAAAGAAGAAACAAAAGCTCACGTAATAATTCAATTTTTGTCTAACTTTAAAAGTCCACTTATTTTAATGTTGCTTGGAGTGGCAGGAGTTTCCATGTTAACCGGCGGAACCGTAGATGCCATTATTGTGTTAGCTATGGTAATCATGAGTGTCACACTTAACTTTTTTCAGGAATACAAAGCCAGCAATGCAGCACATGAACTAAAAGAAAAAATTGCCAACGTATCGCTTGTATTACGCGACGGCCAAAAAAAAGAGATAAAAAACACCGAATTAACAATTGGCGACATTATTGAGTTAAACGCAGGCGACTTAATACCAGCCGACTGTCGCGTACTATCATCAAAAGACTTTTTTATAAACCAATCCGTTATGACAGGAGAATCATTTCCAATCGAAAAGTTCACCACGCCGATAGTTCAGAAGAATGGAGAAGACGCTGACCTAACTCAAATGACAAATATTCTATTCAGCGGAACAAGTGTTGTTACCGGGTCGGCTAGTGCAGTAGTTGTAACAATTGGAAGCGCCACAGAATTTGGAAAAATAGCTGAAAATCTTGCTGCACAGGAACCGGAAAATGAGTTCACAAAAGGTGTATCAAACTTCAGTGTCATGATCTTGAAAGTAATTATATTTTTTGTAATTTTTATTTTCGCGGTTAACGCGCTTTTCAAACACGATCTTTTGGAATCGCTGTTGTTTTCTTTAGCAGTTGCTGTTGGTTTAACTCCAGAGTTTTTGCCAATGATAATGTCGGTAACAATGGCAAAAGGTTCTGTAAACATGGCCAAAAAGGGGGTTATTGTTAAAAAATTGGCCGCTATTCCAACATTCGGAAGTTTAGATATTTTATGTACAGACAAAACAGGCACACTTACTGAGGACAAGATTAAACTTATTAATTATGTGGATATTAACGGAAATCACTCAGACAAAGTTTTGCGCTATGCCTATATAAACAGCTCATTTCAAACAGGAATAAATAATCCAATGGATACAGCTGTTATAAATTTCAAAAAACTTGATTTGGCAGATTGCACAAAAGTAGACGAAATTCCTTTTGATTTTGAACGTAAAAAAATGAGTGTTGTTGTTAAAGACCACGGCGAATTGTTCATGGTAACTAAAGGCGCACCAGAGGAAATATTTACTTCGTGTAAAGCTTACGACGACAATGGAACTCACAAAGATTTAGATCCAAAGAATTCGGACAAACTCATTAATCAATATGTAGAACTAAGTAATCAGGGTTTTAGAGTTTTGGCATTGGCTGTAAAAAAAGTTGTTAGCGTAAAGCAGATTTACGAAAAAGAAGATGAACAGGATTTAATTTTAATGGGATACGTGGCATTTTTAGATCCTGCAAAAGAAGGAGTTAAACAAACAATCGAAGAGCTCGAAAAGATGGGCATTGAAGTTAAGATTTTAACAGGAGACAACGAACTTGTTGCAAAAAAGATTTGTTCAGATGTTGGCTTACATGTTAAAGGCGTGTTGCTGGGACATGAAATTCACAATTTAACAGATGAAGCAGTTAAGCATATGGTTTCAGATATTACTATTTTTGCCAGATTTTCTCCGGATGATAAAAACAGAGTGATCCGCGCGCTAAAAGCTAACGGCCATGTTGTTGGTTACATGGGAGACGGAATAAACGATGCGCCATCACTTAAAACAGCTGATGTGGGAATTTCGGTAGCAAATGCAGTTGATGTTGCTAAAGAATCAGCTGACATGATTTTAACCAAAAAGAGTTTACATCAATTAAAAGACGGCGTTATTGAAGGCCGAAAAACTTTTGGAAACACAATGAAGTACATCATGATGGGAATAAGTTCTAACTTTGGAAACATGTTCAGCGTTTTAGGTGCGGTTTTGTTTTTACCTTATTTGCCAATGCTTCCAATCCAAATACTGTTAAATAACTTTTTGTACGATATATCACAAATAACTATTCCAACCGATAACGTTGATAAAGAATTTATACAAAAACCAAAACGATGGAACATTAAATACATCAGAAACTTTATGATTATTTTTGGTCCTATAAGTTCAATTTACGATTTCATGACTTTTTTTGTGATGTTCGTAATGTTTAAAAGCTCGGCATCAGGATTTCAGACAGGTTGGTTTATTGAGTCACTCGCCACACAAACTTTAGTTATACATATTATAAGAACCAGACATATTCCTTTTGTGCAAAGCCGCGCAAGCAAGTACCTTATTTTTACAACTTTGTTAGCTGTCACAATTGGATGGGCAATTCCTTATACGTTTATAGGAACATTTTTCGGATTCACTGCGCCGCCAATTTTGGTTCCAATAACTTTGGCTGGCGTCGTACTTTTATATTTGATCTCGGTTGAAATTGGCAAAAGAATTTTTTACTCGCGAAATGACTGAGTAACTAGCGGTATGGATGGCGGAGAAGGGTGGGGGATAAAATTGCGCCGTGAAAAAAATAAAGCCAATAAGTCACGTGTGTGAAATATTGGCTTTTTGTTGCTTAACGAAAACTTTATTATTTATTTGTTTCTTTCCAAAGTACTCTAACGGCATCCCAGTACATTCTCTCATTTGTGAGAAAATACTTATAGCCAAGATAGCTATCGCTTTGTACTTGCACAAAATGTTTTTTGTTATAACGTGCAAATATTTCATCCATTTCCTTTTCGCTAGTGGCAGACCCAATTTTTTGGCCATTAGCGAAACGCGCCTGGTCGATTTGATTACCAAAAGCCCAAACGACAACCCTGGTGCCATTGAAGATATATATCCCAACACCAACAGGAATTAACAAAACTACCACGAAAAACACAATTTCAATGAACATTTCGATCTCCCTTTTTTTGTAAGCGTCGTTTAGGCGGTTCTTCGATCCAAAATAGTGAACGCGCCACCAAAATTGCCAAATTGGCACGATAAAACGGTGTTGCTTCCGCGTCGCTTCTTTTCAGATACGGCAATAAATTCCGTGCCAAGTCCGCGTTGGAAATAGTGTTCTCCCTTATGGATAACCAAAAAGGATCATTCTTGTCCAAAAACGGCAGCAGGAAACCATATTCTTCTACAAAGTATTCTGTTACATTTGCATATAACGCCATTATCTTCTCTCCTCACATAGATTTTTTCGACTAATTGCCGATAGTATAGCTAAAACAGCCGCCTTAGTCAACCTATAGCCAACAAAGTCGCGTTAAAAAAGAAAGCCAATAAATCACAAGTGTGAAGTATTGGCCTTTTACCGCTTAAATGCATTTTTTATGTCGGGTTTTTGCTGCCACAACATCTGGATCAACTATGTGTCCAAGTATTCTACCAACCAACAGTGCTTTACAGACTTCCTCAAGGGGCGAAAACTTATATGCCGGCATTATCACATATGTCTGCACTATATGAGCTAACCTTTTTGTTTTAATAGTATTATCCTTAATACTTGGCCAATATCCTTCTGGATTATCAAGATATTGCAGTAACTTAGGATAATTTAAAGAAAAATAACTAACAACCGAATTGTGCTTTTTGGACATTTTGTACCTCTCTTTTGTTTTGACTAATTACCCAGATTATACGCATACAGCCTAACTTCCACAAAAACCTCAACTGTATTACAATAAACATATGAATTTCCTAACACAAACATCATACCTACAGTCTTTAAATGACTTTGTTCACTCACCCTACTTCTATATCATCGTATTTATAGATCTAGCCTTACGCGGAGTATCTCTATGGAGATCAGCACAAAAAGGTCAAAAGGTATGGTTTGTTGCGCTGCTTATAGTTAATAGCATGGGCATTTTGCCGATAATCTACCTATTACTAAATAAAAAGCCAAAAGCAAACTACTAAATAAAATATGAAATCTATTAAGAGACTTATTTTGCTGGCCATAATAATAGGACTTGGGTTTTTTATCTATTCCAAACGTAAAGATGACATAAACGATTTTATACGCCGAGAAGCGTGGTACAAACCTTGCGAACGTACTATCGATTTTACTGTTAACGCTATAGATCCAAAATTTAATGTAAGCAAAGACCAGGTTGTGAAAACAGCTCAAGAGTCTGCAGCTATTTGGAATGATACGCTACATCGAGAAGTTTTTCTTTACCGCGATAGTTCTAAATCACCTTTAGATATTAATTTGTTGTACGACGAGCGCCAGAGATTACTCGCAGGTCTGGTTGTTCAAAAATTTAATATTGAGGCCGACAAAAAAACTTTGGAAGATAAAATTACAGCGTATAACGCACAAACGACAGATTTAAACAAAAGCGTTGCTGCACTAAATGCACAAGTGGATTACTGGAACAGCCGCGGTGGTGCTCCCAAAGATACTTACAAACAACTTACAGCACAAATAACTTCAATGAAAAATCAAATAAATCAAGTAAACGTCGAACGTCAAGGAATAGAAAATAACATCACAAAGCTAAACACACAGGTAGACCAAATTAATGCGCAAAATACCGAGTTTAACAAACTTTTAGCAATTCAACCGGAGGAAGGCGTTTATATTTCAAATACAAATACAATCGATATATTCTTTTTTGATTCACAACAAGACTTTATGCATACATTAACACACGAGTTCGGACACGCGCTTGGAGTTGATCATATAGCAAATGACAAAAACGCCATAATGTATCCAATTGCAAACTACACAACTAAACTCGATGCTGAAGATTTGCAAAATCTTGAAAACTTTTGTAACGGAAAAAACAGATTTCAAACCTTTTACGAAAATGTAACTGGTATACTAGGGGGCTATTATAACAATTACGTTAAAAAATATTTATGAGAATTAATAAATTCATAGCCAGCTCTAGTGGATATTCGAGACGCAAAGCCGATGAACTTGTAGAACAAGGTCGCGTTGAGGTAAACGGAATCACCGGAAAAATGGGACAAGAGGTTGATGTTAATCGTGATGCCATTAAACTCGACGGAAAAACCTTAAATGTTACAAGTGAAACAGTTTATATAATGTTAAACAAACCTAAAGGAGTTTTATCAACTGTTAGTGACGATCGCGACAGAAAAACTGTTATCGATTTAGTAAAATCTCCTGTTAAATTATTTCCAATTGGACGTCTTGATTATGACACCACAGGGCTAATATTGCTTACCAACGACGGCGAACTTGCCTTACGCTTAACACATCCAAAATTTCATACTGCGAAAATTTACGAACTTAAAATTCAAGGCAGAGTTTCGCCTGAAGATTTGTCTCATTTGGCAAGTGGCGTAGAACTAGAAGATGGCATGACCTCACCGGCCGACGCTAATGTAATTTTTGTCGACAAAGGTGTAACTACATTAGAATTAACAATTCACGAGGGTAAAAAACGCCAGGTTAGACGCATGTGCCAGGCCTTACACCTAAAATTATTAGATCTTAAACGCATAGCTATTGGACCAATTACACTAGATAACCTAAAAGAAGGAACATTTAGAGATTTAACTGCCTACGAGGTACAGCAACTAAAAACTGTATAATGGGGAGTATGTTCTCGAGACTTTTCAAAAGACATTATTTATTTTTAATTTTCACAGCGCTGTACTTTATCATTGCTTTTACAACGTATAAAAGCTACTCAATCACCGCCGACGAACAATATCGGTACGAAAGAGGACGTGAATTTTTACAAATAATTAAGCATAAACCTACCCTAACTAAACACACTCAAATTTATGTTGATCCCGACGCATACTACATATACCCAATGCTACTAAATATTTTTAATCCAAGCTTTTCATATGAGACATTTCATCTTGAAAATATGATTTTTGCTTTTGGTACTTTTATAGCATTTTATGCATTAGTGTATTTAGCCACCAGAAATAAAAAATCCAGTATCGCCGCCGTGCTAATGTTGTATCTTTCACCAACTTTTTCCGGGCATTTGGCATTTAATCCAATCGATATTTCATTCACAACGTTTTATATGATTTCGCTCCTATTAATATATTTGTGGGGAGAACAACGCAAAATGTACTTGCTTGTTTTACTGGGAATAACAATCGCATTAACACAAAGCATAAGGCTTATAGGTTTAAGCCTGTATGTAGTTTTAGGAATGTATGAACTCTACACATACATAATCAAAGTAGATCGCCAAAACTGGAAACTGTGGCTAAAAGAAAATTCGCCTAAGTATTTTGTGATGCTCGCGGTTTCAACTGCTCTTGTGGCAAGCATATGGCAATTACAAGGAGTTAACTACTTTCAACAATTTTCTTATCAACTTTCAGTAAACAGCAACTTTAACCAGTGGGACAACATTATTTGGTACATGGGTAGATACATTTACAAAGATCAAAGACCTTGGCACTACTTATTTGTTTACTTAACAATCACAACTCCAATATATATTTTGGTCGGTTTCTTAATGTCTATTCTCAGTATTAAGGAATTGGTTAAAAACAAAATATTCTTTTTGATAATTAGCAGTGTGCTTTTGAACCTAGTTCTTTACGCATGTATCCAACCGGTAATTTACAACACTTTAAGACACTTCTCGTATCTTATACCTCAAATAACTATGGCAGCATTTCTATTTTTCTTTGAATTTTTTAGAACCAAAGGTTATAAGATTACAAAAAAATTACTGCTCGCATTAATACTAATAAACGTGTCCTTTGTAATTATGGACATCGGAAGGTTATTTCCACACCAATATTCTTACTTTAACGAACTTGTCGGCGGAGTTTCTCACCAGTATAAAAACTTTGAAACAGAATATTGGGGAACTTCTTACAAAGATGCCGCCGAGTGGATCAAAAATGATTACGTAAAAAATACAAACATTAGGCCTAAAGTTTTTAGCTGTGCCCTGGGTTATGCCATGGAATATTATGCAGATAATAAATATGAATACACATATTCTATTGGTAACGCTGACATTGTTGTTTGCGACAATATGGAATACACCAGGCGAGGTTACAATTACAAAGTGTTACACGTAATACAAAAAGATGCTGCGGTGTTAAATCTTATAATGTCCAAGAATTAATTTGAAAGTGAATTTAACAAAGACTGAATAAGTGAAACCACTAAACTAAAAAGCAAAGCCGTTAAAATACCATCAACCGTAAACCCAGGTACAAGGTGACTTGCAAAGATCACTATCCCAGCGTCAATCACAAAATAAAACAAACCTAAGGTTATAATCGTGACAGGCAGAGTTAACACCACAAGAAGTGGCTTAATAATTGCATTTAAAACCCACAAAACGACAACAAGTATTACAGCAGTAAAAATATCCTTTATATAAACCCCAGGAATAATAGACGATGCCACCAGTACAGACAACACCGATATAGCTAAACGAAGGATTAGTTTCATACTATATTTATTGTATACTTAAAATATGGACTTTCCAAAAGGCTTTATATGGGGAACAGCGGTCTCCGCACATCAAACAGAAGGAAATAACATAAATACCGATTGGTGGCGCTGGGAAGTCTCTAAAGATACCGAAACAACTACGCGACAATTTCCACTTGATGCCTCGGGAATTGCTTGTGATTCATATAACCGTTTTGAAGAAGACTTTGACCTTGCCAAAGATTTGAACAATAACGCAATCAGACTATCTATTGAATGGGCAAGACTTGAACCAAGAGAAGGTTACTTTGATTTAGCAGCATTTCAACATTACAAAAAAGTTTTAAACGCCGCAAGAAGTAGGGGATTAAAAACTTACGTTACACTTCATCATTTTACAAATCCACTGTGGTTTGCAAACAAAGGTGGCTTTTTAAATCCTGAATCGCCAAAAATATTTGCAAGATACGCCCGTAGATGTGCACAAGAGCTTGGACATTTATGTGACGCTATCTGGACTATTAACGAACCTCAAGTTTACGCTTTAATGTCATACACAGTTGGATCGTGGCCACCAAATAAAAAAAATTACTTATCGTCACTTATAGTACAGATAAATTTAATGCGTTCACATAATGCTGCGTATAAAAGCATAAAAGAAGTTTATACAAAACCAGTTGGAATTGTAAAAAATATTGTTTGGTATGAAGCATGTTCTACGAGTACAAATATTTTAGATACGTGGTTTGCGAAATTTATATATTTTATGAACGAAGGTTTCTTTTTAAATCCGGTTGTAAAGAACTGCGACATGCTAGGTCTTAACTTTTACTTTACAACACGCTTTTTAAACCTAAAAACTGCGAATCCTGACGACTTCAACAGTGATCTTGGATGGTGGATTTATCCTCAAGGTATTAAAAATATTCTGCTTAAACTAAAACGTTATAACAAACCAATTTATATAACCGAAAACGGAGTCGCAGACGCAAAGGATAAACATCGCAAAAGATTTATCCACGATATGCTAATAAAATGCGGTGAGGCCATAAACGAGGGTGTGGATTTACGTGGATACTTTTATTGGTCTTTAATTGATAACTTTGAATGGCACCAAGGCTTTTGGCCAAGATTTGGAATCGTGGAAATAGATCGAGAGCACGATTTAAAGCGAAAACCCAGAAAGTCCTTTTCTTACTATGCCGAAATATGTAAGAATAATGCTATAGATTAAAAAGAAACCGAATTTTATGCACTTTAGCACTGCCCTTAAGTCACAAATAAAAAGAAGCGAATATCTTATAAAAAGACTGTTCTTTTTAAAACTAATACGCACTCTTTTGCTCGCACTAGTATTAATAATAGTTACGCCGCTTATCGTTTTCTTTTTTATCCGCCCAAAACCAGCAACAGATATCAACTACGGTATAACTTTCAGTCACAAATACGCGGAACAAATGGGTATGGATTGGAAAGACACTTACTTAAAAATTCTCGACGATTTAGGATCAAAAAACATGAGACTGGTTGTTTATTGGGATGACTCTGAAAAAACTTTGGATACCTATGACTACAGCATTATTAAGTGGCAGTTGGACGAAGCCGAAAAAAGAAACGTAAACGTTATTTTAACAATGGGACGCAAAGTTCCGAGATATCCTGAGTGCTTTGAGCCTGACTGGTGGAAAAATACCAGTTCCGAAGATACTCGAAACGAAGAGCTTTACGCATACATATTTAGAACAGTTACCGAATTACGCGGTTACAAGTCTATAAAAATGTGGCAGGTAGAAAACGAACCCTTTTTCCCATTCGGAACTTGTTTACCTATTAAAAAAGCCACAGTTGAAAAAGAAATCTCAATCGTGCGCAATATGGATTCCTCACGAAAAATATTAGTTCAGGACAGCGGTGAAGGGGGCTTTTGGTTCCCAAGTTACCAAATGGCCGACTACTTAGGTATCTCGATGTATCGCAAGATTTGGTACGACTTTTGGGGAGTATTCTTTGGTAAATTTATTTATTTCCAATATCCATTAAGCTACTGGTCATACAAAATAAGAGCTAACGTATTTGGCGTGCCACCAGAGAAAATCATAGTAACGGAGTTGCAAGCCGAACCATGGGGACCGGGTTTAAACTCGTTACTTTCAGAAGAAGACAAAAATCAAACTATGTCCCGTACAGATTTCTTGGAAACAATAAGTTACGCTCAAAAAACTGGCTTTAAAGATTTATATTTGTGGGGAGCAGAATGGTGGCTTTGGGAAAAACAAAACAATGGTAATCCATTTTACTGGGATACAGCTAAAGCAATTTTCAGAAAATAAAATAGTTAGTTAGGGATTGAGCACACGTTCAGTAATCAAAAACCCACCATACACGCCAGCTTCATCGCCAATTTTAGATTTAACAATTGGAGGAATATCAAAAAAATCTAAAACAATTAAACGTTCAACTAAAAGACTTTGAAATATTCCAAACTTATTTGCAACACTGCCGCCCAAAATAATAATATCGGGACGCCACATGGAAATAATATTTATAAGTCCAATGGCTAAATACGAAGAGTACTGACGCCATATAGTCTTATCGGTACAATCTTCCGCGTTTATTTTAAAAAGTTCTTTAAAAGATCTACCTGATGCATACGCTTCCAAACAACCTTGCTGACCACAACCCTTACAAATTCTACCTTCAGCTGAAATTATTTGATGACCTGGCTCTGCTGATAAATATGAAAATGGTTCCTTTTCAACGCGAGCACCACCAACGCCGGTACCAAGAGATAAATACGCAACACTCTTGAACTCATCATCTTCTCCGGCACCCATCATAGCTTCAGCTACTGCAGCCATAGTTGCGTCATTTTCAACATAAACATTGTCGCCAAACTTTGAATCTACAAGTTCAGAAAAATCTTTGCCATTTAATTGGGAGTAATTTGGCATGCGCAAAAACTTTTTGTTATCTTTATCAACTGTACCGGGCACGCCCAAGCAAAAATATTCAACATGGCCTCGATCAGAAACCTTTAGAATAGCATCCTCAATAAAGAGCTTTTGAGTACGAACATCGCGATTTGTTGGGAACTTTACAATTTTATAAAGTTTTCCCAAATTTTTTGAAGAAGCTACACGGGTAGTAGTTCCTCCCATATCTATGGAAATGAACATGCCTAAATATTAAAACTAATGCCAGGCTATTACAAGCCGTTAGGAAAGTGTATATTGTTATTTAGGTAGTAATTTATTTTGAAAGGCTGGTGACGCAAGTCCCAGATGTATATATGGAAGAAAAAAAAGATCAAACAGCAACTCCGCCAGTAAGCGATGACGTAGAAAAAAATAAAGGTATGGCTATATTGGCCTACTTTATATTCTTCTTGCCATTATTAACGGACTCAAAAGATAGTCCATTTGTTAAGTTTCATGTAAAGCAGTCCATCATGATTGTCTTATTGATAGTAGCTTCGTTTTTCGTAAATATTATTCCAATCCTAGGCCAACTTGCATTTATGGTAGCTTCTGTAGCGGCAATGGTATTCTGGATTATCGGAATAATGAACGCAGTCAACGGAAAAATGACCGAACTTCCAGTAATTGGAAAATACGCAGATCAGATACTAAAGTTTTAATTTGATTATTAAATGGAGACTCCAAAGGCATATGCCAGAGGAGTCTTCGTTTTTATGGAGACTATGAAAAAACTCACTATATCCTTAATGATAATTTTGCCTTTCGTTTTAACAGCTTGTACTATAAAAAACCCATTGGTTAAAGAAAATTTTGACGCTGTACCTGAACAAGGTACCGAACAAACAGGTAAATTGGCAGACGCACCAACACCAACAATTGCAGACCTAAACTCCGACGTTAGCGGATCTATCTTTGATATTGTAAAACTTGGAAAAGATATTACTTGCACGTACACCGACACAGCAACAAAACTGGCCGGAACAATTTATGTATCAGGTCAAAAAGTACGAAGCGATTTTACGACAACAGTTCAAGGAAGATCGTTAGAAGCTCATACGTACATGGATGGCGAATGGGCTTACATGTGGAGTCCAATATTACCTCAAGGAACTAAGATGAATATAAATGATCTTAAGAGCACGGCTACAGCAACTGATGCCGAAGCAAAAATGGCCAAAGATAAATTAAATCAGAACTTTGTTTATCACTGCCAACCATGGACCGTAGATCAATCAATGTTTGATTTGCCAAAAGACGTAACATTTAGTGATGCAACAGGATCAATAAAAGCTTTGCAACAAACCGACAAAACAAAAGGTATGTGCTCAGCTTGTGATTACATTCAAGAAGCGGATAAAAAGGCTGAATGCTTAAAGGCTTTAAACTGCCAATAAGTCGTTACAACGATAATCGTTAGTACAAAGGCCCGGAACGACTCCGGGTCTTTTTTGTACCAATAAGCTTGTTGTACAGACCCTATAGTAGTATAATGCCGAAAATACTGAAAAGGGAGAAGTGGTAATGAAACAAATATGGAAAGTCTGCTGGCGACAATACAGTGTTATTATCATACTAGTTTGCATCATTGGTGCAGACGTGGGCATTGTTTTTACTAACGTATTCAGCATTTACAGCATAGATACTCACTGGGCAAGTGAAGTTCTACAATATCGTGAAAAGCAAGAAAGAGTTGGTGCTGCGATACAAATATGTGAAACTAGAAATATTTTCGATGAAGTTGAATGTATCATATCAGCGAAAGCAGTTTCAGATATTTATGCTGAAAACGGAGATTATAATCTGGCGTGGAATATACCTTTCATGAAGGGTTATACAGTCACAATAACAAAAAAAGAAATAACGTCGCCTTAGAAATACAAAAACCCCTTTTGCAAAAAACAATAGGGGTTCATTTTTTTTCCTCAACCAAACTTATAACGATAGCGACTGATACAAAACTCCATCAACAAAGCCATTCTTCCTATAATACTCACGCGTACCAATCGAAGAAATTACAGCGAGCTCCGCAAACCCATGCTTTTTTGCCAACTTCTTTGCTTCACTTATTAAAGATTTTCCCAAACCTAAGTGCTGTGCCTTACCGTCTTCCTTGTCACCGATGTTAACTGTTTCACCATAAACGTGTATTTCGCGAATAATTGCCACGCCACTTAACTCGCTAATAAAACAAACGATATCTTTTGGTAAAGACAATCTTAAAAAACCAACGATATCGTTATCATCACAAATATATTCGAAAAAATATTCCGTAGAATTTGTAGTGGTGTATCGAGTAGTTCGCAATTTAAGCTCAGATGACTCCACAAGCCTTCCCCTTACCTCGCGCGACCTAATATCGTCTAAAGTGCCACCAGATTTTTTAACAGCTTCCTCAACGATTTGGCGCATATTAGTAAGTTTATTTCCAACAACAATATCTTCAGATGAAATATCTCGAATAACTCGTGTTACTCTGCAATAGTTTGGCACATGAGACAAACAAAAACTCAAAACATCAATTAGCTGTTCATTGGTATAAGGCTGCCACAAACCTTTTTTGTAATAATCAAAAAGCTCGGCTGATTCTATTAATGAACATGGGTAAATCTTTAATTCGTCAGGTCTGAATTTTGGGTTTTTAAATAATTTAACAAAATCTTTTTTGTCCATTTCCGGGTTAGAACCATACAAATTAGGCATCCAATGAACGTGAATCTTAAAACCGGCTTGGCGCAACAATTTAAAAGCCAAAGCAGTTTGTGCAACATCGTGGCCACGCTTATTTAAACTCAGAACTTTATCATTTAAACTTTGAACACCAAGCTGAACCTTAGTGGCACCAAGCCTTCGAATATTTATAACTTCTTCTTCGTTTATTTCGTCGGGGCGAGTTTCGATAACTAATCCAACACAACGAATACGTGACGTTTCATTAACGTTATGCGCAACTTCAACTTCTTCCCACGTACTTGATTCCTGACTTGCGTGCAAACGAGAAGTCATAGCTTTTGCCACAACCTTGTTATAACTTACCAAACCTTCATTTTGCTTTAAATCTTCCTCAGAATAGGGCATAACACTTTCTAAAGTTACACGTTCAACTGTATTTTCTGGATCAAAGTCGTTCATTGCATCAAAGCATCTTTTTATAAACCAGCGTTGATATTCCTTTGGATAGGCCGACCAAGTTCCACCTAAAACAATAAGTTCAACTTTGTCCGTGCCGTGGCCCATGTTTTTATATGCCAACAAACGGTTATAAGTTTGCATATAAGGGTCGAATTTGTTTGCAAAAGCTCTTTGCGCACCGGGTTCGCTTGATAAATAACTTTTGGGCATACGATAATCGTTGGGACAAAAAATACATTTGCCTGGGCAAGGAAATGGCTTTGTTAAAACTGTAACGGGAGTAACACCTGATATTGTACGTGTATTTTTAGTCTTTATATTGGCTAAGAACGCCTTTTCAGCTTTAAGAGATAACTTTATACCACCGTTTGCTACCAAAGCCTTGTACGCCTTTAAAACCTCGGTTTTAGAAAGGTCTTTGCCGTCCTTATGTAGTATCTTCCACACTTTTTCGTGGGAATTAGGCGGAAGTTTTGATATTTGCTCTATAATGGTCAGAATGAATGATTCCACAATAAAACAGATTTTAGCCTTAAATACCAAATTTTACCAATCAGTTGCTACGCATTTCAGCAAAACACGTCAGAGCAACTGGAAAGGGTGGGGTAGGGTAGTGAATTTTTTTGAAGACCTCCCCGAACCAAAGGTTTTGGATATTGGCTGCGGCAACGGAAGGTTTTTAAATTTTCTAAAGGAAAACACTAGTAAGAAATTTGAATACACGGGCATAGACAACAACGCAGAGTTATTATCAGAAGCCCAATCAAAAAATCCTGAATGTAAATTTATTGATGTAGACGTGTTTGGTAACTTGGAAAGCTTAAAAGATAAATATAACTTTATAGTTGTGTTTGGGCTTATGCATCACATTCCAGGCAAAGAGTTTAGAGAAAAGTGGCTGCACGACGTGATTGCGCTGTTAGAAGAAAAAGGCATACTTGTTTTAACCTTTTGGGACTTTAAGGCAGAAAAAGTTCTCAAAACATTACCTGATGAAGGTGACTACATTTTGGGGTGGGACAAAAAGCCTGAAACCGAAAGATATGCGCATAAATTTACCGAAAAAGAATTAAACGATATTTCTACAAATTACGACGTTGAACTTGTAGAAAAATTGGAAGCTGACGGCAAAGATAATAAATCAAATAAATACCTGATATTTAAAAAGCTTGCGCGGTAAGTTAGAATACAACCATGGAAAACTGCATATTTTGTAAAATTGCATCAGGCGAAATTCCCGCAAACATAATCTGGGAAAACGAAACTCACATGGCCATATTGGATACAAGTCCAAAGGTTAAAGGCATGACTGTGGTGATACCAAAAGCACACAAACCTTCATATTTATTTAACAACGACGACAAAGATATTTGCGAGCTAATTTTGGCAACAAAACAGGCGGCAAAGTTTTTAGAAAAAGGCTTAGGCGTTGAGTGGGTTTTTATGCAAGCCGAAGGTTTAGAAGTCAGTCATTTGCACACAAAGTTATATCCTGTTTACGAAAACTACAAAGAACAGTTAAAAGAAAAACCGTCGGCGGAAGAACTTTTAGATTTAGCTGAAGAGATTAGAAGTAAAAATTAATTAATCTTTAAGAATTTTAGCTTCGAAAACTGATTTTCTTTTACTATCACCCCAAATATATAGGTAAGAAGCTAAAAGAATAACTCCAAGACCAAAAGATAATGCAACTATTTGATTAAAGCCTGTTACTGGTGTTTTACTAGCCACTGTTGCTTGATTTGTTGTACCGCCAATATTGGCTGGAAGTGGTTGACCTTCATGAAGTGTGAAAGTGATATTTTCTGCACCTTGCGTAATAACTATTTTATGGTCACCGGTTGTAAGAGTTGTATTAAAAGACCAATCACCCGTTCCATTTGCTTTTGCTGTGCCTGCGGTTTCATCAATTTTTACTGAGACATCTGTATTAGCAGTTGCTTTTCCAACAAGAGCTGGGTTAGCTCCGGTATACCACCATTCGTTATAAAATTTCCCACCAATATCTAAGGCACCAATCTTTGATAATTGAAGAGTAGAAGCTAATGTTTTTGGTGCGGATAAAATACTTACTGCTACGAGTAAAAGAAAGATATAAGCAGTGTTTTTAAAGATTAGCTTCATAATGAATCCTGAGTATAAGAGTAGTGCAACGAAGAGTTAGTTGTCAATGATTATTTGCAAGAGAAAACAGCAACAACTTGTAAATCTTTGCTTCCAAAAGTTTTATCGATTTTGTTGCAATAAACACCATCAAAAGATTTGCGATCAATATCCAAACGGTTAACCACGTAATCGGTGTTTGTATCAAACTCGCGCTGTGAATGACCTTTGTAATAACTGGAAAAAGATTCAAAACTATTTGGAACATAGGTGCTTTTATCGCGGCCCTTTGTATTTAAATAAAAAGCTGCCTCGGCAAAGTAAGCACCACCATTTTCGTAAACGCCAATATTATTAGCCACACGGGTTCCTCCAAAAACCGGCGAATAATAGGCAAAATAGTGTGGAAAATAAACATAAGTTACGTAACCAAGAAAGACTAATGACATTAAAACATAAACTAGTTGAAGTCTCTTTTGTAAACCAGACAGGTAATATGCGCAAATAATCAGTAAATATGGAAACATTGCCAAAACATAGCGATCAATCTTTTTTTCAGTGACAGAAAAGCAAAAGTAAAACCACAAAAAAGATAAAGCCATTACTTGTAAGTAAAAATCCTTTGTCTTTCGCAAACTTACAACCGACACAATCGCTAAAATCAACGTAAACGGCGAAAGCTTAAAACCCAAGATTATTAAATAATAAAAAGGCTGCATATACACAGGAAGCATTTCGGAACGAACATTATCTGTAACAGCTAAAAAAATCGCGTCGTAAAGTTGTTTGTACACGCCAATAGGATCAACCCAAAGAGCAGGGAAAAGCAGGAATATCACAGCTACTGTGGTTAGAAAATACAACGCTGCATATTGAATACCTTCTCGTTTATGTGATTTAAAAAATCTGGAAACGAAGATCACCAACAATATAGGCACCAGCATTAAAGTTGTGGTTTTAGTTAAGATCGCCAAACCCAAAAAAACCGCGGACACAAACATAAACATCTTTTTATCGTACTTGTGCCAGTAAAGCAAAAATAAAAGGGAGGTAAACCCAAAAAACACTTCGAGGGAAGTTAAATGAAACCAACGATTTATACCAATCATATAAGGCTCGACACAAATCAAAAATACATATAAGAGAGCAGTCTTTTTATTGAATATCTTTGAGAGCAGTATCAACTGAAAAATCAGCATAACTAACAAAACCGCCACAATAGCTCCCTTGGAAATTCCATCTAAAATAGGAAAATAGTCCGCGTTTTGTAAACTTTTTGGAGTATTTGTGTAGGTTAGTTGATATTTGTAAGTCACTAAAATAACAGCTGCGTTTAACCACATCATCGTAACGCCAGGATGATAACGTTGATAAGTATCTGCAAGTTTTTTGTAACGAATAGCATTTAAAAAATTCTCAGAGCGGATATGCCAACGAAAAGCATCGGTATTTGTAAAATCATATCCAAGTTTAGGAATGCGCGGCAGAAGGAATAATAAGCTGAGCGCGACAATAATTAGAATATATTTAGTTCGTGTCATAACTTCTTTTCATACAAATAGATTTTTGGCTCCAAAAATAGGCTAAACGGAAAATTTATTTCTCCTGTATCAACTAGATTATAACTGGTTGCATAGTCTTTGTTTACTTTTTGTGAGTCAAAGGAAAAATCATACATGTAATTTTTCTCTAAATTTCTACTGGTAAGCTTCCAAGCATTTGTACCCTGAATCTTGTTTGGAATAATATTTTGATTTTGTACGAGTTCCAAACTTTTATCCCACACATAACGGTTACTTAAAACAAAATCCATAGAAAATTGATAAGAAAGAAACCCCATAAACAAAACGAAGATGGCTAAAAACGCGGTTTTCGTATACGTAATTTTTGTTTCAAACGACAAAAAATAAAAAACAGTGATAGGCACTAATACAAGCAAATATCGATCGTAAAAAGTCTCGGTAACCACCATAAGTCCCATATAACAAACTATGAAAATAAAAAAGAAGTTAACTACTTTACGTTTAAAAACTACAAAATATGCCGCAAAGCCACTAAAAAACAGTTTGGCGGCGACATCCCAATAGCGATACAATATAAAAATACCTTTAAAGTAATACTTCGTTCCTAATATACCTCTTGGATAAAAACCTTTTCTTTCCCATACATTTTCAAGATAGGGAAATTCTCCCCACGAAACTGACATAGGTTTATAAAAGCGATTAAAAATATAGTATAGGGCAACGCAAATTGCTAAAAATAGTACATACCACTTGTAGGATTTTTTCTTATGGGAATAATCAAGCGCAATGAGAATAAAAGGGATAGTTACTGCGGTTAACATTAAAAATGCGCCATAAACCAGAGAATACGCGTAGTTGAAATCCAGTAAATGCTGGAACTGTAAGCTTTTTGATAACATCTCCGGAGTTTTTGGAAATAAATAAAAATAAAACAATGATTCTATAAATAAAAGAACACCTGCCAAACAAGTAAGTTTAAAATCCCGTTTACAAAGGTAATACAGAAAAACCGACAGCGGAATTACTAAAGCTACTTGGCGTAGTAGTAACGACAAAAAACTAAATAAAAACAACAAAACAAAATATTTTTGTTTTTTTTGCTCATCGAAATATAAAAAGAAAAGAATACTAACCAGTAAAAATGACAGAAAGTAATTTTCAGTCATAAATCCCCAAACGGAATACATATGCCAAGGTGTAACAAAAACTAATAGACCTGCTAATAACGAAATACCTAATTTTTTTAGTAAGAAGCGATAACAAATAAAAGACACTAGCATAAAATTAAGAACGGAGAATAACAACGTTAAGTATGGGAGGTGATTTATACCGAATATGATGCTGAAAAATGTAGCTATCAAACCTTGTGTGTAAAATGTAGGCGCAGAAATAGATGCCAGTTTAAAATCACCGCGCATAAAATTCTCAACCATTTTATAGTAAACCCAATCATCATTTTGATAAAAATTAATTTTTGAGCTTAATGGGGATAAAAACAAAAACAAGCTAACTCCAAATAAAATTATCAGAGTTAAAGGTTTACGCATGCAGTTATATTAGCATAAAACTCAATGGCAACGTGCTATTATTAACGCGTGAAACATGTACCAATAATAGCTTTTTGTTTAATTTACATAACAATATGCTTAATAACTTATAAACAATTTCCTATTACTGCCGACGAAGAATACCGCTATGTTAAAGGAAAAGAACTTGTAAATTTTTATCAAAATAAAAACGCTTTAGATTACAGTATGGCAAATTCAACAGATCCGCTTGAATCGTATGCATACACCGGATTCTTAAATATAATAAATCCCAAATTTAAATATGAGAAATTTCACCTAGAAAATATGATTGCTGCTTTGCCAATATTTATAGCAACGTACTTTCTGATATATGCACACTCTAAAAAAACCAAATATGCGATACTGGGTCCTGTAATTTTACTGTTTACTCCCAGCTTTTCAGGACTTATACCGACAAGCGTTAACGATGTCCCAGGAGCAACAGCACTAATGATATCTGTTTTATTAATATATTTATTTAAGGATAAAAAAACCACCGCATGGAAATTAGTTATACTAAGTGGATCCTTCGCTATTACACAGACAACAAGAATATCAGGACTAATGATTTATCCGATTTATTTATTATTCACAATATATTACCAAACTTTTAAGTCAGGTGAGGTAAAAATAAAGGGGGTTATTAAAATTTTGATTGAAC
>CAIRNR010000003.1 GCA_903879985.1 uncultured candidate division WWE3 bacterium | reverse complement strand
CTTTGGATTATCAAAATTCAAAATTTATTTCAGTTAAATCTTAAGGGATTACCTGATGGAATTTATTTTCTTAAAATAATAACCACAAAATACAATTTTATAACAAATAAAATATTAATTAAAAATTAAAATTCGAAAAAATGAAAACAAAAATTTACTTATTGTTCCTAATCTTATTAGGAATTGCTTTTAAAGCAAATTGTCAATTTAACTTCAATACTTTTCCTCCATGGCACAGTATTGGTCAAACAGATTCTACTGTTGCTGGTATTGGAATTGGAACATGACCCCGTTGGCTTTAGGCTGATAAAATGTTTATTGGCAGACGTTCGGCTTAGGTGTGTCCTGAAGTAAAAGGGCAAATTTTATAAATAAAGAAAGTTCTTTTACATGCTGTATAAAAGATGAAGGGGTCTTGAATAAAATCGGGATGAACCTTCGCAATAGCTGTACAGGCAGATATTGCAAACCGCCTTGCGGTGCTGTAGCCAAAATCTATGGTATTGAACGGACAAGGAAAAGGTGGTGTAAACCATCAGGTATAAATAACGGAGATGAACGCAAGTGAATCACTGAAGACGTATTGTGATAACAACCCGTTGTCAAAACTTCCATTTCTTAGCATGGGATTAAAGAGCGTAGCGGCGACCTGATTTACTGGCTACGTGGCAACCGATATTCAGGTGGCATGAACGTTATTTGGGCTTTTATACGGAACAGGAGAGTACTGTGTACTGATGTTAGGTTTGTCATTAAAGCTACCGCATGATGGATTCGCCGACAAACAAAGGGAAAAGGTTCAAGTTGTGAAACAAGACCGAAAGTACCAATGCAATACACAGTTGCGGACTAAGTCGTAGTAGTGATGAAGTTTCTGTAATGGAAATGGAGCGAAGGGCTTAGGTTATTCAAGTTTTCAAATTTTAACAATCCTGTAAGGACAGGAAAAGACTAAGGTGGACAAAACACAATCACAAACAAAACCACTACCAATAACAAAACAAATGGTATGGTTAGCTTACAAGAAAGTCAAAACCAAAGGCAAAGCCTGCGGAGTTGATGCGATGAGTATGAAGGAATTTGAAGAGAAACTAAGCGGAAACCTATACAAAATATGGAATCGTTTAGCTTCAGGCACTTATTTCCCTCCTGCGGTACGAGAAGTAGAGATACCGAAGAAAGACGGTAAAATGCGCAAACTCGGCATACCGACAATAGGGGATAGGATAGCCCAAACAGTGGTGAAAGACTACATGGAAACTTCTATAGACAAACTCTTTCACGAGAGTTCTTACGGATACCGACCCTTAAAAAGTGCACATCAGGCACTCGAACAGGCGAGGAGAAACGTAAAACGATACGACTGGGTAATAGACATGGATATAAAAGGGTTCTTTGATAACATAAGCCACGACCTTTTAATCAAAGCATTGGACAAAGTAGTGCCGGAGAAATGGGTTAAAATGTACTGCAAACGCTGGCTCGAAATGCCAGTACAAAAGGTAGATGGAACAATAGTAGCCAAAGAAGGACGAGGCACACCACAAGGTGGAGTAATAAGCCCTTTACTGGCAAATCTATTTCTACACTATGCTTTTGATATGTGGCTAACAAAGAAACACCCATCTATCAGCTTTGAACGCTATGCAGATGATGTTATTGTGCATTGCAACACACAAGTTGAAGCAGAAGCAATACTTCTACAAATCAACGAACGTATGAATCAATGCCAACTTGAACTACATCCATTGAAAACTAAAATCG
>CAIRNR010000002.1 GCA_903879985.1 uncultured candidate division WWE3 bacterium | reverse complement strand
TACTAATGGCTTTAATTGTTTCTACGGTGAGTTTAGGTTTTTCTATTGGGCGTGTATAATCAATTGGACCGGGTGTTTTACCGTCCAAATGCATTACAGCATAACTTTTAATACTTGCGATTAATAAAATAATAAAAAATGAGAAAATTATTTTGCGCATATTTATTTTCTCTATGTAAGACGGCGAGCAATTGTGTGCTCGCCGTCCCTCTGGTTAAAAACCATTACCGACCATCACCATGTCATTGCAAGCCCCCGATTAAGGCATTCGAGGGTAAACTCCGGTGGCAATCTAATAATTAGTACGAGATTGCTTCACCTAAAAAGAAGTGTTTAAAATCACGTCAAGTTCCATCGGCGGACCTGTCATTCCCGAGGGTTTAATCGAGAATCTATAAAAACGGATTGCTTAACGGAACAAAACATGTCATACGACAATAGTGCCAAGATTTACTTCTTTTTAATTGGTTCTTTAATTATCTTAATTACTTCTTCTTTTGTAGTTGTCACAGTTTTTTCTAATTTTGTTTTAACTGTGTCATTTGTTACCGATGGTGCAGGAACAACCATAATAGGTGCAACTGCAGTTGTTGAAACAGATATGCCAACTTGGCTTTGAGTTGAAACAGCTACAAAACTTTGTGTTGAAAGTAAAACAGATGGAACTATTAACTGTGCTGTGGTTGATTTTGTAAGTGTTTTAATAGGTTCTGGTTTTATTTCCTTTGGTTTTGATTTTTCTTCTTTAACAATTACATCAGATCCAAATGCTTTTCCTTTTTCGTTACCCCATCTAAAAGATATACTCAGTTGGTGGTTTGCTTCTGGAATTTGGCCTGCATAACGACCAAGCTCGTCGCACCAATAGGCATATTCAATATTTAAACCTAAGTATGGAACACCAAGTTTAATGCCAGCGGTTGGATATCCTGAGTTAAAACCCGCACGCAATGCAAGTGTTGAAAACCTAAACTCCGCACCAAAGTGAGTTTTTTTCCAAAAGGATTCTGAAAGTGGTTCCTCAGTGCTAAAAATATCGTCAATATCTGCGGCAAGTTGCAGGCGATTTAAAGTGTTAATATATTTGCCAGGCCAATAATATATCTTTTTAGGCACATAGGCGGTACCAATATTGCATACAGGATAAATTAAACCGCTAGAGGCATCAGTAATTGTTGTTATGCCATCTTTTATAGTTGTAACTTTTGGATAAGTAATTGAAGTGCCGCCAATATCCATAACTTGTAACCCAAAGTTTAATTGATCATTGTATTGGTAAAGTGTACCAAAATCCATACCATATCCATTGCCAGGTTGAAGTACAGGATCAAACTTTTCAAACTCTAAGATAGATTTGTTAAGTTCTTCTATTTTCCCACGCATAATATCTTTAAGCGTTACGCCTACTGAAAGCTTGCCAGGTACATTAAAAGGTAAAACGTCAAACCTATGTGCAAGAGGCACAGCTAAAAGTGCATCTACATTTCCCCAAAGGTCTATATTTGGCACAATCAAACCCTGTTTAAGTTGCACACCAAGGTCTGCTTGGTCAAATAC
>CAIRNR010000001.1 GCA_903879985.1 uncultured candidate division WWE3 bacterium | reverse complement strand
TATCCAGTTGGCGTTTGCCTCATTCTTGGCAACAATGATTTTATCGCCGTCAGGGTGCCGCATCACCGCCGAGTTGCGCGAGCTTTCGCGGGTGTCGAGGCCGTAGCCCCGACTTGCCGCGAATTCGGTCAGGTTAATGTCGGTTTTGAATTGTTCGAGTTCTTCGTCAGGCATTAAGCACAAAGGTCATTTAGGTAGGGAGAAGAAAGTATTTTAACCATATAAAAAGATTGATTGGATTTACATCTTTATGTATGATTTCCTTGTCGCTGGGAGGATTCTAAATGCTTTTTTATCAAACTTATAAAGAAATAAATCAAATATTTAACGACGCTACAATTCCTTTTGTTCAGGGTGTTGATGAATGGAAAAAAACATTAAGATACCCTGACAGCATTGATGTTCAAAAAATTGAAGCTAATGCGTTACTGCCTGTTTTTGGTTTAATTGTTGTGTATACTGGCGACACCGCAACAATAAGTGGTGGGCTTGGGGGGCTCCTCTTAAGTAGCAGAAGCGGGAGATGGATATATCTTCACAGTTCTGCAACAAAAGAAGAAACAAGAGGCAAGAAATTTACATCTTTTGGTCAAATTGATACACGGAAAATTCAAGAAGGTTGTGACTATGTGCTTCGTAAAGTGCAGTCACATTACAATCCTCGATCTGCAGAACAAACGGCTCGCTATTTTAAGCAGTCGCCAGATGTATTAAAGCTTTAAGGATTTAATTTTTTTGGGAACAGATTTGGGAACAGATTTAAGTGTGAAATTATCCAAATTATGTAACCTATTAAAATTGCGAGCAAGAGTGCGGACGCGGCAAAAAAACCTATCCTTTCTGGCGGGTTCCATAATGCCATTCCACCAACTAATTCAGCAAGCAATTCAAATACAACAAAACAAAATACACGTTGTTCAAAAGATGAAATATCATGATCCCATTGTGAAGTAACTGAATCAATGAGTTCTGATGATAATTGAGCAATCCATTTTATTGGTGCGCGTAGCACCAATGGCGTAAAACCTGATGTTAATACAAAAAAAATTAACGCAAAAACGAGAAGGGAATGCTGATTTTCTTGTAACAACTTTTTCTTCTCAATTGGATCATCACTCAGTACGCCATGGATAATGATGCCGACCAAAAAAATAAGTATTATTCTAAATCCGATTAAAAGAAAAGATTTAAAGTATCGTAACACCAACCTACGTAAACTATTAGCATGGCGGCAAAGTGATACCTCAAGTCTGGCGATTTCTTCTAATAAAGTACGATTTTGAAGGCCAGACATTCCCATTGCTGTCAAGCATGCCTCGATATACTCGGTATGATCGGTATCCTGATTTTTAAATTTACCCTCAATTTTTAGTTGCTCATATATCGACAAACGTTCTGTGCCAATAATTTTTGGTACTAACTTATATATTTCGTGATAGTTCTTGTATAAAGTACTTTTTTTGTCTTTTGGCAAGAGAAAAGCAAAAAACTTTTCCTCCTGTGTCAGTAGAATTTGCTTCTGAATATCTTCTCTATTTTGATCTTTTAAGAATGGAATGCTGATTGATGATACGGAAAATCTCGGCAAGAATATCTTAGATGTTTCTTCATGCGGGGTAAAATAGAATAGCACAAGTTCTTTAAAGAGAAAATATAATGCAACACAACTTATAGCAAAGGTGCTTATTAAAAACCATGTTATTGCTAAGTAAGTAATATTGTTGGTAAGATATGGACTAGTCCAAGGCCCATATTGTATGATGCGTATAATATCTGTAACAACGTCTTTTAGAAAAAAAGGGATTAGCGTTAAAAGACCGGCTCCGCCGACGAAAACCCCAGCAACTCTATGCATGGTCGAAAGGCGTGTCTCACCACGTCCTAAATAAGCTCGCGCATGGTTTGCAAAATCATCACCCTTCTGATTAGGAGATGTGTCGATTGGATCTGAACTATTCGGCATAGGGAGAATTTTTTATTCTTGAAATCAATGCGCTTAACAACAAATCACTCCGTAAAACCGAGTCATTTTAGACTGCTTCCTTAACGTCCAGCCTTGTTTTATTTCGGTATCAATTCTTGTAAAGAGCTTAGATAGAATGAACGACTGTCTGAGAGCTTCTTCTTAGAACGAAAAACACATCGAATAACGTATTAAAATTTCGTGTTATACGCAATACGCCTTGAGTATATATTTTCTTCTGATGTGTTTTTATCAGTCTACAAATGTCAAGATTTTTTCGAGCCAGTTATGCGAGGATCATCCCATAAGCCTTGCAACTCCTTGTCGGCAAAATACGCAATCCGATCCGTTTCAATCGGGCGGGAACCTTGCGGCAGCACCAGCATTTTGCCTTGGGAATAATTGAGCATAATG